>JANOCM010000467.1:0-3234 GCA_031412175.1 Alphaproteobacteria bacterium | reverse complement strand
GCGCCGGCGCCTTGGCGGTAACCAGCACCGTCTTGCCATCGGCGGCGACGCTGGTGGTGCCGATATCGACGGCGCAGGCGTCCGACCGACCGGGGCGGCACAGCCAACTGGCGTCCTGCGCATAGTCCGGCGCGACATAGTCGGCGGCGAACAGCGGTGCCGGTGCGGCGAGCAGTGCCGCGATCAACAGGCTCCGCATCTTACCAGCCCGCCTTCAGCTTCGGCGACACATCCATCCCCATCCGCTCCAGTGCTGCAGCGATCTTTTCGCGGCCACCATCGTGTTCGGCCCAGAACATCGGGCCGCCGCGGTAGACCGGCCAGCCATAACCGTTGATCCAGACGATATCGATGTCGCTGGCACGCTGCGCCATGCCTTCATCGAGGATTTTCGCGCCCTCGTTGACCATTGGATAGAGGCAGCGCTCGAGGATTTCCTGGTCATCGATGGTGCGGCGATTAATGCCCTTTTCGGCGGCATAATCGTCGATGATCTTTTCAGCGACAGGCGACGGCGTGCGGTTGCGGTCCGCGTCGTAATCGTAAAAGCCATGGCCGTTCTTCTGGCCACGCAGTCCTGCTTCACACAGGCGATCGCGGACGGTTTCGCCCTTCGACGTTTCGGCCGACCAGCCGATATCGAGCCCGGCGAGATCGGCCATCTGGAACGGCCCCATCGGAAAGCCGAAATCGGTCAGCACGCGATCGACATCCGACGGCCGCGCGCCCTCAAGGATCAGCTTGTTGGCCTGTTCCTGGCGCTTGCCGAGCATGCGGTTGCCGATGAAGCCATGGCAGACGCCCGAAACGACGCCGATCTTGCCGATCGCCTTGCCGGTGGCCATCGCCGTGGCGAGCACCTGCGGCGCCGTCTTCGCTCCGCGCACGACCTCGAGCAGCCGCATGACGTTGGCCGGCGAGAAGAAGTGCATGCCGACGACGCTTTCGGGCCGCGACGTGCTGGCGGCGATCTCGTCGACGTTGAGATAGCTGGTGTTCGACGCGAGGATGGCCTCCGGCTTGGCAATGCTGTCGAGCCGGCCGAAGATCTGCTTCTTGATCTCGATGTTCTCGAATATCGCCTCGATGATCAGGTCGGCGTCCTTCAAATCCTCGAGCGCCAGCGTCGGCGTCAGCCGGGCCATGCGCGCCTCGACCTCCTCCATGCTGAAACGGCCCTTCTTGGCGCTGTTCTCGTAATTCCTGCGGATGACGGCGACACCGCGATCGAGCGCTTCCTGCTTCGTCTCGACGATCGTCACGGGGATACCGACCGACAGGAAATTCATCGCGATGCCGCCGCCCATCGTGCCGGCGCCGATGATGCCGACAGATTTGACCGGGAGCAGCTCGGCCTTGGGGTCGAGCCCGTCGATCTTGGCGGCCTGGCGTTCGGCGAAGAAGACATGGCGCTGGGCGGCGGATTGCAGCCCGCCCATCAGCTTCATGAATTCGCTGCGTTCGACGCGCATGCCCTCCTCGAAGGGCAGGGCGACCGCGGCTTCGATGCACTTGATATTGGCCTCGGGGGCTTCGAAGCCCTTGAAGGCGCGGGCGTTGGCCTTGCGGAATTCGGCGAACATCGGCGCCAGCGACGCAGCATCGCCGCCAAGCTTGCTGTTGTCGTCGCGAACCTTCTTGAGCGGCCGGCCCTCGGCGGCGACCTTGCGCGCAAAGGCAATGGCACCGGCGGTCAGATCACCTTCGACAATCTCGTCGACCAGGCCGGCAGCGAGCGCATCCTTCGCGTTCATCTGCGCACCGCTCGTCGTCATCTCGACGGCTTTTTTCGCGCCGACGATGCGCGGCAGCCGCTGGGTACCGCCGGCGCCGGGCAGCAGGCCAAGCTTGACCTCGGGCAGGCCGAACTTCGCCTTGGCATCGCTCACGCGGTAATGCGCGCACAGTGCGACCTCGAGCCCGCCGCCGAGCGCGGTGCCATGGATGGCGGCGATGACAGGCACCGGCGCGCCTTCCATCGCGTCCTGTACCGCGTGCAGCGAGGCGCCGCGCGGCGGTTTTCCGAATTCCGAGATATCGGCGCCTGCGATGAAGGTGCGGCCGGCGCAGACCAGCACCACCGCCTTGACCCCGGTATCCCGGCCGATCGCATCGAACGCGCCGGCGAGGCCATCGCGGACATCGGCGCTGAGCGCGTTGACCGGGGGCGAATCGACGGTAACGACAGCAATGTCGCCGTCCTTGCGCAGGTCGACGACGGTGTTGATGGCGGTCATGTTCGCTCTCCCCAGAGGCATTGTTTGCGACGGTAATAGCAGGGTCGCGAGCGGAGGCCAGCCTCCTCCTCACCCTGGAATAGGGATGGGACCGGTTGCGCCGTCGCCGCCGAACCGGTATTCACGTCGGTAATGGAATCCCGAGCCGTCCTGTCCCGCTACCTCCGCGCAGCGGCGTTGCCGGCGGTGTGCATCCTGCTCATCGGTTATTTCGTCAGCCATGCGATCTCCGGCCCGACCGGGGTGATCGCGTGGAAGGAATACAAGGCCGAACGTGCCGAACTGCAAAAACAGGCGGTGATGAGCGCAGAAGCCAAGGCGGCGCTCGATCGCAAGGTCAAGCTGCTTGATCCGCGGCGCGTCGACCCCGATCTCGCCGACGAATTGGTCCGCAAGAACCTCAATGTCGTGAAGCCCGACGAAGTGGTCGTGCCGCTCGACAGCAAATAGGGTTGAACCCCGGCGCCACAGGCTCCTATACCGGCACCACATCACCGGAAAGGCGTGTTTCATGGCTCGGACCGTAACGAAAAAGGCCGCAACCGCCTCGAACCCCGTTCCGGAAGCGAACTGGCCACGCCCGGATGAACCGATCCGGCACAAGCCGAGCAAGGACGAGTTGCTCGATTACTACCGCCAGATGCTGCTGATCCGCCGTTTCGAGGAACGCGCCGGTCAGCTGTATGGCATGGGGATGATCGGCGGATTTTGCCATCTCTATATCGGCCAGGAAGCTGTCGTTGTGGGAATCCAGGCGGCACTACAGAAAACCGATTCGGTTATCACCGGCTATCGCGACCATGGCCACATGCTCGCCGCCGGGATTCCGGCCAACACCGTGATGGCGGAACTGACTGGGCGCCAGGCCGGCATCTCCAAGGGCAAGGGTGGCTCGATGCACATGTTCAGCGTCGAGCACGGCTTTTACGGGGGCCATGGCATCGTCGCGGCGCAGGTGCCGCTTGGCACAGGGCTGGCGTTCGCGCACAAATATCGC
>JANOCM010000466.1:0-5331 GCA_031412175.1 Alphaproteobacteria bacterium | reverse complement strand
CGCTCGGCGACCGGCTCGCCGGGCTGGTCGGCATCGCTGCCGCGCCCGATTTCACCGATTGGGGCCTTGGCATAACCGCCGCGGATCGCGACGCGTTGGCGGCGCAGGGCTGGTTCGCGCGGCCCAGCGACTATGATCCCGACGGCTATCGCTATTCACGCGCGCTGATCGACGACGCCCCGGCGCAGCGGCTGCTTAGCGGCGAGATTGCCATCACCGCGCCGGTACGGCTGCTGCACGGCCAATGCGACGATGCCGTGCCCTGGGCGCTATCGCTCGATATTGCCGGGCGCCTGCGTTCCGCCGACGTTCAGGTGACCCTGGTCAAGGATGGCGACCATCGCCTGTCGCGGCCGCAGGATATCGCCTTGCTGCTGCGGATCGTGGGCGACCTGCATGAAGGTGTCGCATGAAACTTGCCGTTCCGTTGCTGGCACTGTTGGTTGCCGCCCCGGCGCTGGCGGCGCCGATGACCAGCGATCGCAGCCGCTACAATGCCTGCCTCGCACAGGTGAAGGCCGATCCCGGCCGCGCCATCGCGGTCGCCCAGGCCTGGCGCATCGAAAATGGCGGAGTGCCGGCGCTGCACTGCCAGGCGCTCGCCGAGGCGGCGCGCAAGGACTGGCCGGCGGCGCTGAAAAGCTTCGAGCGCGCCGCCCGGGCCTCCGAACAGGCCGGCGATGGCCAGGCCGCGACGATCTGGGGCCAGGCAGCGTCGACCGCGATGCTTGCCGAGCAGCCGGCGGCGGCGGTGACCTATATCGATACCGCCCTCCCACTGGCCGGCGGCGGCAAGGCCGAGGCGCAGTTGCGCGTTGACCGCGCCGAAGCGCTTGTCGACCTGACGCGCAATGCCGAGGCGGCGGCGGATCTCGACACGGCGACGAAACTCGATCCGCAAGTCGAATGGGGCTGGCTGCTCAAGGCGACGCTGGCTCGCCGCATGGGTGATTTCAAGACCGCCGAAGCGGCGATCCTGCAGGCCGCACAGCAGAACCCCGACAGCGCCGATGTGCAGTTCGAAGCCGGCAACATCGCCGCGGCGCAGGGGAATGACCAGCTGGCGCGCGCTGCCTGGCAGGCGGCCGTCGTCGCTGATCCGGGTTCGGTGGCCGGCAAGGCCGCACAGGCAGCGCTGACCGGCGACTGAGTTTACTGCAGGTAGAAATCGACCGTCGTTACCACCCGCACCTTCTGGAACGGGCTGGCGCTGGCGGTGGCACCGCTGTTGTCGCCGTCGCGCGGAATGATCGAGAAATAGCCCTGCGTCGCCTGGCGGATGTCGCCGACGCTGGTGCCCGAATCCTTGGCAAACTGCTCGGCGCCCTCGCGGGCGTTTTTGGTCGCGGCGGCAATCATCGCCGGCTTGACGCTGTTGAGCTTGGTGAAGCTGTAGACCATGCCGCCGGCATCCGAATCGAAAACGACGCCCTGGCGCATCATTTCGGCCTGGCGGGCATAGGCGGCGCGCGCTGCGCTGACCTTGGTGGTGCGCAACTGGATGCGGCGGCGGATGGTGATGTTGGTGCGGCCGTTCGATTCATACTGGTTGACGCTGATGCCGCCGGCCTCGATCTCGTCGTCACCGAACCCCTGCGCCTTCAGGAAGGCGGTAACGCGGTTGCCGTCGTCATCGGCCTTGGCTTGCAGCAGCGGCAATTCGCTGCCGACGGCCGAGGTGCTGATCGTCCAGGTCGCCAGATCGGCGGTGACATCGCGCTCGGCCAGCCCGCGGACGGTGACGGCGCGATCGGCGCGCTTGGCCCGCGTCAGCCCGTCGCCGAGCAGCCAGCCGCCACCGACGAGGCCAGCTGCGAGAATGACGGCGGCGGGAATGAGGGCGATCGACCGGTTTTGCGTCATGGTGGCCCTTTGAAGCTGGCGGTGAGGCTGGTAGTGCTCACCATAGCGCCGCAGCCTGACGGCAGTCTGAACATGATGCTGATGGAGAATTATGGCCCGCGCCGATTTCCGCTTTGCCTTCCCCAAGCGCGTGCGCTTTGCTGAGGTCGATGCCCAGGCGGTGGTGTTCAACCCGCGCTATCTCGAATATTTCGATATCGGCCTTGTCGAATATTGGCGCGCCGCCGGGCTATACTCGGGGCCGGGCCTTGCCGGCGGACCGGAGGCGCATGTGGTCAAAGCGGTCGTCGAATTCCGCGCGCCGATCCTGATCGATGAACTGGTTGCGATCTGTGTGCGTTGCAGCCGCATCGGCACCAGCTCGATGACGGTACAGTTCGAAATTCACGGTGGCGCCAATGGCGAAATCGGTGAGGATCTGCGCGCCAGCGGCGAAGAGGTGCATGTCGTCGTCGCCGAAGCGCGCGGCCGGCCGAGCCCGGTGCCCGCCGACGTCATCGCCAAGTTCGAGGCCTATGAAGGCCGCAGCCTGAGGACCCAGCCATGAAGTATCTCCACACCATGATCCGCGTTTCGGATGTCGCGGCGACGTTGAATTTCTTCAACCTGCTCGGCCTCGAGGAAATCCGCCGTTTCGACAACGAGGCCGGGCGGTTTTCGCTGATCTTCCTCGGGGCGCCCGGCGACGAGCACGCCCAGGTCGAGCTGACCCATAATTGGGACGAGGCTGGTTACACCGGCGGGCGCAATTTCGGCCATCTCGCCTATGCCGTCGACGATATCTATGCGTCGTGCCAGCGGCTGATGGACGGCGGCGTCACCATCAACCGCCCGCCGCGCGACGGCCATATGGCATTTGTGAAGTCGCCCGATGGCATTTCGGTTGAACTGTTGCAGGCCGGACCGCGGCTGGCGCCGGCCGAACCCTGGGCCTCGATGCCCAACACCGGGAGCTGGTGATGGGCCTCGAAGTCGTCCAGATCCCGGTGCTGTCGGACAACTACGTCTATCTCGCGCATGATGCCGCGAGCGGCGAGACCGCGGTCATCGACCCGGCGGTCGCCGATCCGGTGCTGGCGGCAGCGGCGGCGCGCGGCTGGACGATAACCCAGATCCTCAACACCCACTGGCATCCCGATCATGTCGGCGGCAATGCAGCCATCGTCGCCGCGACGGGCGCGAAGGTGACCGGGCCGAAGGGCGAGGCGGCGAAAATTCCCCACATCGGTCGCGCCGTCGGCGAGGGCGATAGCGTGTCGGTCGGCGCGTCGGTGGCGCGCGTTCTCGATGTCGGCGCGCACACCGCCGGCCATATCGCCTATATCTTCGACGCCGATGACGTGCTGTTCCCGGGCGACACGCTGTTCGCCCTCGGCTGCGGCCGGCTGTTCGAAGGCACGCCGGCCGACATGTTCACCGCGCTCGGCAAGCTGATGGCGCTGCCCGACGCGACACAGATCTATTGCGCCCATGAATATACGCAAAGCAACGCACGATTCGCGGTGACAGCGGAGCCCGACAATGCGGCGCTGGCGGCGCGCGTCGCCCTGATCGACGCGCGCCGCGCGCAGAACCTGCCGACGGTGCCCTCCAGCATCGGCGAGGAACGCGCCACCAATCCCTTCGTCCGCGCCGGCAGCAGCGCCGAACTGGGCGCGCGCCGGGCGGCGAAGGATATCTTTCGCGGCTAGGCCGCGACGGCCCGGAAAGCTTGCCGGCGGCGCAGCGCGGCCCCGGTGAGGCCGAAACCGGCAACCAGCAGCGCCCAGCTAGCTGGTTCGGGTACGCCGCCGACGGCCGGGCTGCCGCTGGCTCCGAACGTGATGCTGTCGAAATAGCTGGCACTGCCGGCGAGCACGAGCGAGCGCGCGGCGCCGGCGAAGGCAATAGTGTATTTCGTCCAGCCGCAGCCGGTTACTGTCAATGTGCCACCGTCGACGATGCAGCCCGTGGTCAGCGGCATGGCGACAAAGCCCAGCAGGGTCGGAAAACCGCCATTGCCGTCGCGCCCGTCGAGCCCGGCATAGACCGACATCGACGATGCCCCGCCATAGTGCCAGACGCTGGCTTCGCCGATGAAGCCGGCGGCGACGTTGAAGGTGGTGAGCGCCGGCAGGAAGGTTCGCGCGGGAAAGTTGTAGATGGCGCGGTTGCCCGATGGTGCCGTCGGGAAAATGCCGTTGCAACCGCCACCGGGGCATTGATCGAAGGCCTGGAAGACGATGGCGGCATCGGCGATGCGGACGCCGAGCGCCGGGCCGGTGCGGTTTGTCAGCTGTTCCGTACCGGCATAGATCGACGCGCCGCCGTCGTAAAAGGCGTAGGGCCGATCGTAATTGGGCAATTCGTCGAAGGTCAGCGTGATGCTCGCGGCAGCAGGTGCAGCAGAAATCACCGCAGCAAAGGCAGCGACATTGCGAATTTTCATGATCAGTTGGTCCTTGCAGGCAGAATGCGATGGCGACGCCGCAGCGCTGCACCGGTCAGGCCGTACCCGGCGATTAGCAGCGCCCAGCTCGCAGGTTCGGGGACGGCGCCGGCGGCAGGCGCGGCGTTCAGAATGACATTGTCGAGCTGCAGATAAGCATTGCGGATTTCAAAGGCGCGAACGCCGCTGCGGTTGAATGTGAAGGTCTGGAAGCCCGGCCGGTTGTCGATGGCAAAGGTCTGGTCGGTCGTGATGTCGCCATCGAATCGCAAGGTGAAGTTGGTGCCAAAGCCGGTTTCATCGAGCGCGCCGTTGTAAAAGCTGGCGATCTGAAACGAATTCAGCGTGAATGCGCCGAGCCCGACAGCTTGAATGGCAGTGCGTGCGCGGCCGTCGAGGTTGGTCAGCGTGGCGCCGCCCTGATCGGCGTTGCGCGGGTCATTGCGGCCCCAGACGATCCAGGGTGACGGGACAATGCTGACGATGAAGCCCCGCTCAACAAACGACTGAAGAGTAAAATTGCCGGTATATTCGCCCGTCAATCGCTCGGACTGGTCATGAGCGAAACCGTCGAAACCCAGTGTTGTGGCAGCGCTTGGCACCGCGGCGGTGGCCAGCAAAAACAAGATCAACATTGATCGCATCGAAAAGTCCCTGCTGAGCGAAACCGAGGTTCATCCGTTAGCGGAGTATGAATCAGTGTCGCATCCCCATTTGGGTGTGGTTGCGCGGGCGCGACAATTTATTATGGTTTGTGAGTGATATCCCGCGCCGCAGCTTTTCTGGACCGCTTCCGCCGCGCCGATGCGGACGATGCGCTGCTCGACGTGCTCGTTGACGATTACGACGGGCTGTTCGACGCGATTGCCGATGCCCCGGACGAGCTGCTCGCGGCGGCGGCCGCCGCCGTTGCCGCTGCCGGGCCGCCGGCCGATCCGCACGCCGACAGCTTTGCCTCGGCCTGTTGCGACCGGGCCGGCAAGGTTGTCGTCGCCGATCCGCGCTTTCTCGATTGGCTCGGCGGGCTCGATCCGCTGGCG
>JANOCM010000465.1:0-8288 GCA_031412175.1 Alphaproteobacteria bacterium | reverse complement strand
GCGCCCGAATGTGGCTGGACATTGACCCAGGCACAATCGAACAGTTTCTTGGCGCGATCGATCGCCAGCGTCTCCACCGCGTCCGACGGCGCGCAGCCCTGGTAATAGCGCTTGCCGGGATAGCCTTCGGCATATTTGTTGGTGAACACCGACCCTTGGGCCTCTAGCACGGCGCGCGACACGATGTTTTCCGATGCGATCAGCTCGATCTGGTGCTGCTGGCGATCGAGCTCCGATGCGACTGCCGCAGCGACGGCGCCATCGGCCTGCGCCAGATGCGTATCGAAAAACCCGGTCGGCAGGGTTTCGGTGACGACTGCTGGATTGGTGCTCATGCGATTTCCTTCAACTGGCCCAGCTTGGCGACGCGGCCCGCGTGCCGCCCGCCGGCGAATTCGGTATTCAAGAATTCCTGGACGCAATCGCGCGCGACCTCGATGCCGATGATCCGGCTGCCGAGCGCGATGCAATTGGCGTCATTATGCTGCCGCGCCAGCCGCGCCATCAGCCCGGAGGTGACCAGCGCGCAGCGCACGGCGGGGTTGCGGTTGGCAGCGATCGAGATGCCGATGCCCGAACCGCAGATGGCGATGCCGCGATCGGCACGGCCGGCGGCGATGGCCTCGCCCAGCTTGCGCCCATAGTCGGGATAGTCGACCGAAGCCTCGCTGTCGGGGCCGAGATCGAGCACGCCATGGCCGGCGGCGCGCAGCTCATCGGCGAGCGCCTGCTTCAGCGCATAGCCTGCATGGTCGGCCGCGAGGGCGATGGTTTCGATCGTCATGCCAAATCCCGCCCGCACCCTGCGGACCTGCCACAACATCTAGTGCCAACCGCCGCCTTCGGCAATGATTAGGTCATGGCCGGCTGAAGATCATGCGCCGCGGCATCGCGTTGCATCGGTCAAGGCCGCGGCACGCCTGGCGTCCCAGTTGCGGACCTTTGGCTCCCTCCCCCTTGCGGGGAGGGCGACACGCCGACAGGCGAGCGGGGTGGGGGTTCGGTCCCTCGGTAGCATCTGTCGCAACCCCCACCCCGCTCGCGCAAGGGCGCGAGTCGCCCTCCCCGCAAGGGGAAGGGAGTCGAACGCCTGCAAGCCAGCGGACCGCCTCCTCTCGCCGGCGAGCGAAGCGCAGCTTGACATTTATCACCAATCTGGTTATCAAGGCGAGCGTTTCGCTCTTTGACATCGTGAGTATCTGCAGAAATCTTCGAACGAAGATATATCTTGGCCGCGTCAGAGTTGAAAGTGAGTGACTTTCGAGACTTTTGGAGGATTTGGTAATGCTGGCCTCAGGGAGTGCCGTCCGCTCTCGCCCAATTGCGAACCGTCGTTCAGGTGGTACACAGGGGCTATGAAATTGTTCACACCACGACGGAGATGGCCTATTTGGTTGCTTGCGGCAGGTGTCCCATTGAGCTTCGTTGCCACCAGCTTACTTTATTATCCGTTGCTATTGCGGTCTCGCCTGCTCGACCCCAGCGCTGACTCAATTGGGATACCGATGTTCCAAGATCTGTATCTGGCGGCCGTCTCCGCACCCTTCATCGCTTTCCTGACTTGGGCTTGCTTGCGCAATTACCGGGGCGAAGCCGAGTTGCTGAGTTGGGATCACAAGGGGACAGTTCGCTTCTGTGCTACAACTTTCATCGCGGGAATGCTTATCGCCATCCTGATTTACGACATTATCATGGGTCTCTTTTCGCAATTCTGGTGGTGCAATCTGGTTTGGATTCCGCACTCCGTACTGCTTGCACTATGGGTGCTAATGTTGCGAGCGGCGGTGCTGTCAAAGGCGACCTAGCCAACGTCCGCTAACCACCAAGAGCAGCCATTCCCCCCTAGGCGTTAGCGCCCAAACTCCGCCACCAGCGTCCGCAGCGCTGGCACCAGCGCATCGACCTCGGTCGGCGTCGTGAACAGCGACGGCGTGACGCGGATGCAGCTGCCGCCGGCCAGCCCGGTGCGGTGGACGGTCATGATGTTGAAGCGTTGCAGCAGCGCATCGGTGATCGCGATATTGTCGGCGGCGCTGGTTCGGCCGCGGATGCGGAATGATGTCGAGGCACCGTGCAGCGTCGGGTCGTCGGGCAGCAGTATCTGCAAGCCATCCAACCCGCGCAACGGCCGCACCCAGCGGTTCCGCAGCCACTGCAACCGCGCCAGCTTGGCCGCCGGATCGATACCGGCCTGGAAATCGAGCGCCGCCGGGATGGTCAACTGCGCCGAATAATCGACCGTGCCCTGATGGACGCGGTCGTCGACCGAATCAGGCCGGGCATCGGGGGCCGCCGGTGATGGCGCAATGGCATCGGTGCGGCCCTTGCGGATCCAGATCGCCGCGGCACCCAACGGCGCGCCGACCCATTTGTGAAAGTTCATGCCGACGAAATCGGCGCCGAAATCGGGGATCTTGAAGCGCATCTGATAGAAGCTCTGCGCGCAATCGACGATCGCTTCCGCCCCCGCCGCCTTGACCAGCGGCACGATACGGTCGACCGGCAGCACCAGGCCGTGGCGGTGGCTCATATGGGTCAGCAGCACCAGCTTGAGCCGCGGCGTGCGGGCGATCGCCTCGGCATAGGCGGCGACGGCGCTGTCGGCGGTCGGCGGTTCGGGCAGGTTGATCTTCACGGCTTCGGCACCGCGCGCCCCCGCCAGCGAGACCATCGACCCTTGCGCCGATTCATAATCGGTATCGGAATAGAGGATGCGGTCACCCGGGCCGACATCGCGATACTGGCTGATCAGCGCCGTCAGCCCTTCGGCGGCGTTGCGGCACATCCCGATTTCTTCGGGCAGCACGCCCATCGCCGCGGCGGCGCGCCCACGCACTATTGCCTGGTCCTTGACCATCGCCCGCCGCGCATACCAGCTGGTGTCGCGGTTGAGCCGCACGACGATCTCGGCATGCGCCGCCAGCACCGGCGTCGCCATGCTGCCCCAATAGCCGTTTTCGAGCTGGATGACCTGGCGGGTGACCGGATAGTGCGCCGCCAGCGCTTGCCAGCCGGCTTCGTCGGTCGCTGTCAGCGCCGCGCCGCCCCGCGCTGGCAGCGCCGCCACCCCCGCCATGCCGGCCAGCGCCACCCGCCGCGAAATCGTCATCCTGCCCCCCAGGCTATTCGAACGTCAGGTCGCCGCTGTCGGGTTCCTGCAGATGGCGCTCGATATCGGCGTCCGTCACCGCCTCGAACGTCGCCGGCGACCACAAGGGGTTGCGATCCTTGTCGAGCAGCTGCGCCCGCACGCCTTCGAAGAAATCATGGCCGTTGCGGATTTCGCAGACCATCCGGTATTCGGTCACTAGCGCATCCTCGATTTCGGCGCCGCGCCCCAGCCGCAGCCCGGTCAAGGTGAGCTTGCACGAGGTCGGCGACATCTTGCGGATCGTTGCCGCTTGGTCGCGCGCCCAGTCGTCGCCTTCGTCGAGGCTGGCAAGAATGTCCTCGATGCTGTCATGGCCGAAGTGGAAATCGATGCCGTCGCGCAGCGCTTCGAGGCCGGCCGGGCCGGGATCACCGTGGAGGGTCGCCAGCAGTTCCTCGACGCTTTCATCGCTGGTGGCGAGCAGGTCGCGGAGCACGCCGAGCCGCTCCACCGGCACGAAATGCGTGGCGATGCCGGCATAGACGCAATCGGCCGCCTTGAGCCGGGCGCCGGTCAACGCGAGCCAAGTCCCGAGTTCGCCGGGCAGCCGGGCCAGTGCATGGGTGCCGCCGACATCGGGGATCAGCCCGATGCCGGTTTCGGGCATGGCGAACAGCGTGCGTTCGGTGGCGATGCGGAACGGCCCGTGGATCGACAGGCCGACACCGCCGCCCATGGTGACGCCGTCGAGGATGGCGACATAAGGCGTCACCAGCCGCGCGATAGCCTGGTTCATGCGGTATTCGTCGTGGAAAAAGCCTTCGAACAGTTCCTTGTCCTCGCGGCCACGGCGGGCGAGCAATGCGACATCGCCGCCGGCGCAGAACGCGCGGTCGCCGGCGCCTTCGATGACAATGCGCTCGACCTCCGGATCGGCGGCGCCGTCGAACAAGGCGCGGTGGATGGTGCGCGCCATCGGCAGGTTGAGCGCGTTGAGCGCCGCCGGCCGGTTGAGCGTCAGCCACAGCGCGCGGCCCCGGCGTTCGATCAGGACTTCGGGTTCGATTGCGACGTCGGTCATGGGCGTTCCACCATATTGTGTTTTTCGGGCATCGGTTGTGGCAACGCGCTGGTCGACAATTTGGCCAGCAGCTTGCCGGCTTCGTCGGTCAGCTCCGCCTCCATGAAGGCGACGCTGCGACCGAGCTTGATGCAGCGGCCTTCGGCATAGAGCCAGCTGTTGGCCTTGGCCGGGGCGAAGAAGCTGGTTTTCAGCTCGATCGTCGGCACGACGATGCGGGTACCCGACTTGATGATCGCCGCCACTGCCGCTGCATCATCAAGCATGGCAACGACGATGCCGCCCTGGACATTGCCCATCGGGTTGCAGAAATCGAGCCCAACCTTGAAGCGCATGCGGACGCGGCCGGCGGCGCTGTCGACCTCGAGCAGTTCCTGGCCGAGCAGGATTGCCGTCGGCGGCACGAACTTGCGCATCCGGTCGAGCAATTGTTCGTCGGTCATGGCCACGGCGGCGCCCCTACAGGATTTCGATGGTGTCGAGCCCAAAGGCTTTAAGCGCGTGTCCGAGCGCGTCAACATGGGCGTCGGCGCGGGTGAAGACGGCGCGGCCGGGCTGGGACGCCCCCTGCCCCGCCCCCGGCCCGAGAAGATGCGCGACGCGGCGGGCGATGCCGGCGCCGCCATCGACGAACCCAATCGGATGCGGGGATGCCGCCGCAAGCTCGCCCAGCAGCAGCGGGAAATGCGTGCACGCCAGCGCCACCATATCGAGCCGGTCACCACCGGGCTGGTCGGTCAGCCCGCGGAGTTCGGGTGCGACATCGGCGGCGGTGACGGTCTCGCCGGCCAGCTTGGCTTCCGCCAAAGTCACCAGCCGCGCCGATCCGTGGCGCAGCACCAGGCAGTCGGCAGCGAATTCGGCGGACAGGCGATCGACATAGGGCTGGCGCACCGTCGCCTCGGTGCCGAGCACGCCGATGACGCGCGACCGCGATTGCTCGGCGGCCGGTTTGACGGCGGGCACCGTGCCGACAACCGGCAGGTCAAGCGCGGCGCGGACATGCGACAGCGCGATCGTCGAGGCGGTGTTGCAAGCGATCACCGCCAGCCGCGGCCGGTAGCGTTCAACGAGCCGGCCGAGCAGCGCCGGCACCCGCGCCGCGATCTCGGCTTCGGATTTGATGCCGTAGGGAAAGCCGGCGTTGTCGGCGGCGTAAACGATGCCGAGGCCGGGCATCAGGTCACGGATCGGGCCGAGAACCGACAGGCCGCCGACACCCGAATCAAAGACGAGGATGGGCACGGTCATGGCCGCCAACCTGCCGATGCTGGGGCGCGGCGATCGGGCTGGCAAGAAGCACTGGCGGATCGCAATATCGCCACGGTCAGGCCTGCAATTGCCAGATCGGGGTTTTCGCCAGCCTGCCGGGCACTTCGCGAACGAATCGCGGCACCAGATAACCGGGCAACGTATCGCGCAGCTGCTGCTCGAGGCCGAGCGCCGCTTCCAGGCCGACGTCGAAATGGCCGGCGCCGGCGACCGGATCAAGCAGGTGCATGTAATAGGGCAGCACTCCGGCAGCGAACAGTTGCACCGCGTGGGCGCGAATCACCGCGGCGTTGTCGTTGATGCCGCGCAACAGAACCGATTGGTTGAGCAGTGTCACCCCGGCGCCGCGCAGCCGCGCCAGCGCGGCAGTGACGACGGGATCGATTTCGCGGGCGTGGTTGGTGTGGATGACGATAACCACTGGCTTGCCCAGCGCCGCCAACGTCGCCACCAGCGCCGGCGTCACCCGCGCCGGCACCGTTGTCACCGTACGGCTGTGGATCCGGATCGCCGCCAGATGGGGGATCGCCGCAAGCGAATGCAGCAGTGCCGCCAGCCGGTCGTCGGCGAGGGTCAGCGGATCGCCGCCTGACAGGATGACTTCCTCGATCGCCGGATCGGCAGCGAGCGCTGCGACGGCCGCGGCATGGTTACCGGCGGGCAGCACACTGGCGCCATAGTCGGTGTGCCGCCGGAAGCAGTAGCGGCAGTGGATGGTGCAGGCGCCGCTCACGAGCAGCAACGCGCGACTGCCATATTTGCGCAAGATCCCGCGCGCCGGGGTGAATTGCCCCTCGTCCAGCGGGTCGGTGGTAGTGCCGGGTGTGTCGAGGCGTTCGTCGGTGCGGGCGAGAACTTGCAGCAGCAGCGGGTCGCAGGGGTCACCGCGGCGGATCAGCGACAGGAAATGCGGTGGCACCTTCAACGCGAAATCAGGGGCGTGGTCGAGGCCATAGGGGAGATCGGCAGTGGTGAGGCCGATGGCGGTGAGCAGATCGGCGGCGGAAATGCGCGCGGCGCGGGTTTCGGCCTGCCAGTTGCTGGTCGGCAGATGGGCGCGCGGGGCGGTAAACGGCATGATGGCAGGCGTTAGCGCAGGGGCGCGGCAATGCAAGACTTGCGTGCGGCGGTTGGGCTTGGCACCGGGGTGGCATGGAACCAATGCTTACCGACGTGCTCGATGCTGCCTGGACGCTGCTGGTGCGAGGAGCGGGCGACCGTAGAAGCCCGGTGCACACGCCGGTTGTGGCGAGCGTTGGGGCCGATGGCACCCCGCAGGCGCGGGTGATGGTGCTGCGAAAGGCCGAGCGCGCGACGGGGTTGCTGCGGTTTCACACCGATGTGCGGTCAGCCAAGGTGGCGGCGCTCGATGGCGGCGCAGTGGCGGTGCTGGCCTATCATCCGGGTCAGGCGGTGCAGTTGCGGTTGTCGGGCGTCGCTGAAGTGGTGGCAGATGGTGGTGAAGTCGACGCAATCTGGGCGGCTTCGACACCATTTGCGCGGCGTTGCTACATGGTCGAAGCGGGGCCGGGAACAGCATTGGCGGGACCGGGATCGGGGCTACCGGCGACAGTCGAGGGGCGGCAGCCGGTGGAGGCCGATCTGGTGCCTGCGCGGGCGAATTTCGCGATTGTGAAGGTGCGGGTGACCGGCATCGACTGGCTGCACCTGGCGCAGACCGGCCATCGGCGGGCGGTGTTTGCGGCGGCGGATGGCTGGTGTGGGGGTTGGGTGGTGCCCTAGGCGACCAGCCTGCATCGAAACAGGCGGAAAGCCTTGGCGAGGCCGGCAGCGGTGAGGGCTTCGCCGAGCGGGCCGCTGACGAAGATGGATTTGAAGAGTGTCGGGTCCACCCAGATGTCGGGGCCTGTGAGTGCCGAGGCCGAGACGACGATGTCGTCGTCCTTGGAGATTGTCGGGATCAGGCAGAGACTGCGGCCGACGCCGGCCATTGCACTTGTCGCCGGGGAGTCGGCTTCGCTGAAGGCCGACTTACGGTTGCCGATACTCCAGGTGAACCAGTTGCCTTTGGCCGGGGTTGTCTTGTCGCTTTGCAGCACACCGACCGGACAGAGCGCGCCATCGCCGAGATCGAAGCGCCGAAATATCTCGGTGGCTTCGCCCGAGACGATCCAGTCGCCGTTGACAAGAAATACGTGCGGCAGCCGATCGAGCGAACCTGGCCGGGTCGACCAGATTTGGCGCGGGCAGTCCTCCGGCGCTACGGGCAGCCCCTTGGTGAAGGCCTTGGTGCCGCGGATCGCCCGTTCGTCGTCATTAGCGGCTTCCAGGTCGGTGACCAGCTTGGCGATGAACAGCTCCGGATCGGGGAGGATGGCGCTGAGGAATGCCGCGCTGCTCATCGTTTGCTCTCCTATCGCGTCAGCTTTTTGTACGTCAGCGCGTGTGGGCGGTCGGCGGCATCGCCAAGTCGGCGGCGCTTATCTTCCTCATAGGCTTCGAAATTGCCTTCGAACCATTCGACATGGCTGTTGCCTTCGAACGCAAGGATGTGCGTTGCCAGCCGATCGAGGAAGAAGCGATCGTGGCTGATGACCACGGCGCAACCGGCGAAGCTTTCCAGCGCCTCCTCGAGCGCGCGCAGCGTCTCGACATCGAGATCGTTGGTCAGCTCATCGAGCAGCAGCACATTGCCGCCCTTGACCAGCATCTTGGCCATATGGACTCGGTTGCGCTCACCTCCGGACAATTGCCCGACCTTCTTCTGCTGGTCGGCGCCCTTGAAGTTGAACGCGCCGACATAGGCGCGGGTCAACACCTCGTTCTTGCCGAAATAGAATTTGTCCTGGCCCTGGGAAATTTCTTCCCAGACATTCTTGCCCG
>JANOCM010000464.1:0-4134 GCA_031412175.1 Alphaproteobacteria bacterium | reverse complement strand
AAGGTGCGCGCCCTCGTCAAATCCGCCGACGGGCTGATCGAGGGGTTCCGCCCCGGCGTCACCGAACGGCTCGGCCTCGGCCCCGATGAACTGCTCGCCGACAATCCCAGGCTGGTTTACGGCCGGATGACCGGCTGGGGCCAGACGGGGCCCTATGCCCAGGCCGCCGGCCACGACATCAACTATATCGCGCTCGCCGGCGCGCTCCATGCCTATGGCCGCGCCGGCGAAAGGCCGACGCCGCCGATCAACATGGTTGGCGATTTCGGCGGCGGCGGCATGATGCTGGCCTTTGGCATGGTGGCAGCGCTGCTCCACGCGCAAAAGACCGGCCAGGGCCAGGTCATCGACACCGCGATGACCGATGGCGCCGCCGTGCTGATGAGCATGATCTGGGGCTTTCGCGCCAACGGCATCTGGAGCGACGATCGCGGCACCAACATGCTCGATACCGGGGCGCATTTCTACGACACCTATGCGACAGCGGATGGCAAGTGGCTGTCGATCGGCAGCATCGAGCCACAATTCTATGCCGAGCTGCGCCGCCTCGCCGGGCTCGCCGACGACCGGGATTTCGATGCGCAAATGGACCGCGCCGCCTGGGGGCCGCTGAAGGCCAAGCTGACCGCGCTGTTCCTGACCAAGACTCGCGACGAATGGTGCGCGCTGATGGAGATGACCGATGTCTGCTTCGCACCCGTCCTCAGCATGGCGGAGGCGCCGGCGCACCCGCACAATGCGGCGCGTGGCACCTTCATCGACGTCGGCGGTGTCATGCAGCCCGCCCCGGCACCGCGCTATTCGGTGACGACGACCGACACGCCGCGGATGACGACGGGCTTCGATACGGAGCTGTGAACTACGCCACCGATCCCGCCCAAAGCCGCGGCCGCCGCTATGCCGAGCCGGCCTCGCCGACCCGCACGCCGTTCCAGCGCGACCGCGACCGGATCGTCCACAGCAGCGCCTTTCGCCGCCTGCGCTACAAGACCCAGGTGTTCGTCGCCCCCGATGGCGATCATTTCCGCGTCCGCCTGACGCACAGCCTCGAGGTCGCGCAGATCGCGCGCAGCCTGGCGCGCGCACTCGGGCTGAACGAGGATCTGACCGAGGCGCTGGCGCTGGCGCATGATCTCGGCCACCCGCCGTTCGGCCACAGCGGCGAGGATGCGCTGGCGGCGGCGCTGGCACCCTATGGCGGCTTCGATCACAACGCCCAGACCCTGCGGATCGTCACTAGACTCGAAAACCGCTACCCCGGCTGGGATGGCCTCAACCTCAGCTGGGAAACGCTCGAGGGCCTCGCCAAGCACAATGGCCCGATCTACGCACCGACCTGGGCGATGGCCGAGGCCGACGCCGTTTTCCCGCTCGAACTCGCCAGCCATGCCGGGCTGGAGGCGCAGGTCGCGGCGCTCGCCGACGATATCGCCTATGACAACCATGATCTCGACGATGGCATCCGCGCCGGGCTGTTCGGTATCGAGGACCTTGTCGCCGCGGTGCCGTTCAGCGCTGCGAGCTGGGCGACCGTCACGGCGCGCTGGCCGCAGGTGACGGCGCGGCGGCGGCTGGTGCCCGAATTGGTGCGCGACCAGATCGGTCGCATGGTCGACGATTTGCTTGCCGAAACCCGCCGCCGCATTGCCGAAGCCCAGCCGCAGTCGGCCGCCGACGTCCGTGCCGCCAGGCGCCCGCTCGCGGCGCTGTCGGCAACGCTGGTGGCCGAGGCGCGGGTGCTCAAGGATTTCCTGCGCGCCCGCATGTACCGCCATCCGCGCGTCGCGGCGCTGCGCGACCCGTCGCAGCTCGTCGTCGCCGGGATGTTCGAGGCGCTGCACGCGCGACCCGCCGCGATGCCCGGCGACTGGGGCGCTTCGACGCCCGCCGCAGAGCCGGCGCGCGCCCGCCATGTTGCCGACTTCATCGCCGGCATGACCGATCGCTATGCGCTGAAGACCCATGAACGGCTGATCGGCCCATCGCCGCTGCCGTCCGACATCGCTATCTGAGGGGGAACGAATGATCGAAATCCAGGGCCACAACGATCCGCGCTTTGCCGGTGTGCGCGACGCCTTTGCCGGCAATTTCGCCGCCGACCGTGCCGATGGCGGCGATATCGGCGCCAGTGTTTGCGTGACATTGGAAGGCGAAACCGTCGTCGATCTCTGGGCCGGCCACAGCGATGCCGCCGCAACAAAACCCTGGCAACGCGATACCATCGTCAACGTCTATTCGACGACGAAGACTATGACGGCGCTGACCGCGCTGCTGCTCGCCGATCGCGGCGAACTGGTGTTCGAAAAGCCGGTCGCGCATTACTGGCCGGAATTTGCCGCCAACGGCAAGGCGGATGTCACCGTCGCGCAGCTGATGGCGCACAGCGCCGGGCTGTCGGGCTTCAAGGAAATTGTCAGCAAGGCCGACCTTTATGATTGGGACAAGATCACCGGGCTGCTCGCCGCGCAGGCGCCGTTCTGGGCGCCCGGCACGGCGCCCGGCTATCACGCCGTCACGCAGGGGTATCTGGTCGGCGAAGTTGTCCGCCGCATCACCGGGCGCTCGCTCGGCAACGTCTTCCGCACCGAAATCGCCGAGCCACTGGGCGCCGATTTCCACATCGGCCTCGCCGCCAGCGAGGACGCGCGGGTCGCCGAGCTGATTCCGCCGCCGCCGGGCGGCGGCATCGCCGACATGACCGACCGGCCGCTGACCGCCAACATGGCGACCAACCCGGCGGTCGATCCGCGCGAAACCCGCACCCGCGAATGGCGCGGCGCCGAAATCCCCGCCGCCAACGGCCAGGGCAATGCGCGGTCGGTCGCCGAAATCCAGACATTGCTCGCCAACGGCGGCGTGTCGAAGGGCAAACGCATCCTCAGCGAAGCCGGCGCCCGCCGCGCGCTCGAACCGCAGATCGCTGGTGAAGATATCGTCCTCGGCATCCCGGTCGCCTATGGCCTTGGCTATGGCCTGCCCGGCGGCGCGCTGCCGCTGCCCAATCCCAACAGCTGCTTCTGGGGCGGCTATGGCGGCTCGATCGTCATCGTCGACATGGATGCGCGCCTGTGCATTGCCTATGCGATGAACAAGATGGCGGCGACGACGGTGGGCGACATGCGCGCCTTTGGCCTGGCGATGGCGAGCTGGCAGGCGGTGATGGCTGGGTAGGAGCGCTTGCCTTCAACATCAAAAACCCGTCATCCCCGCGAAGGCGGGGATCCATCGCCGGAGCGCGCCCGCTGATGGCACGGCCGGGCGATGGACCCCGCCTTCGCGGGGATGACGTTTCCATTTGGGTGGAATCGAGCCTGGGGCCGCTCAGGCGCGTTCGAGCAGGTCCGCTGCCGACAGGCCAAGCCGATCGATGCGCGCCTGCACGCGCGGCCATTCCTCGGTGATGAACTGCTGGCGTTCCTGCGCCAGCAGCGCCCGCGCCGCGCCATCGGCAGCAAACAGCCCGACGCCCTTTTTGGCGATGACCAGCCCGCTCGCCTGCAGGTCGTGATAGGCCTTGGCGACGGTCAGCGGGTTGACCCCGGCCTCCGCCGCCAGCGCGCGCACCGACGGCAGCAGCGCGCCATCACCCGACGCCAGGATGCGCGAGACGATAACGTCGCGAATCTGCCGGTAGATTGGGCGATCGGTCGAATACATGACTGTCTTATGCCGATGGGACAGTGCCGCGTCAAGCGGCCGGCTCGCCGGCTCTTGCGTCTCCGTTGCCGCGGGCTGTATCACGTCGGCAAACCGGGATTGGAACATCGCAATGCGTCGCACCGCTATCGTTGCCCTCTTGTCGGTGCTCCCGATTCTGCCCGTCGCGGCGCAAACGCCCGCCGACCTTGTGGCTTGTGTCGCCATTGCCCGCGATGTCGAACGGCTGGCCTGTTATGACGCGGCGGTCGCCAATGCGTCGCCCGAAGCCCGCGCCGCCAGCGAAGTGCGCGCCAGGGAAACGGCGCGGATCGTTGCCGAGGAAGCCGCGGCCGCGGCGGTCGTCGCCAAGGCGAAGGCCGAAGCCGATGCCAAGGCGCGGCGCGAGGCCTTTGGCGGCGAAACCGTCGCAACCCGCGCCGATCGCTTCAAGGATCGCCCCGAGGAGATCCAGAAGGTCGAGGCCGGCGTCGTCGA
>JANOCM010000463.1:0-4526 GCA_031412175.1 Alphaproteobacteria bacterium | reverse complement strand
GCGATCGCGCGCTTCAAGCGGCATGATGGGTATGACGTCCGCTTTCTGACCGGCACCGACGAACATGGACTGAAGATTGCGCAGGCAGCGCGCGCCGCCGGCATCGAGCCGCGGGACTATGTCAACGGCACCTCGCAGCCGTTCATCGATCTTGGTCGCCAGCTTGGCATCAGTTTCGACCGCTTCATCCGCACCACCGATGAGGATCACAAGGCGCTGTGCCAGGAACTCTGGCACCGGATCGCGGCCAAGGGTGACATGTATCTCGGCCGTTACGAAGGCTGGTACTCGGTCCGCGACGAAGCCTATTATGACGACGCCGAGCTGGTCACTGCCCAGGACGCCGAAGGCCAGGCGGTCAAGCTGTCGCCGCAGGGCACACCGGTGGAATGGACGGTCGAGGAAAGCTGGTTCTTCAAGCTGTCGGCCTATGCCCAGCCTTTGCTGGACCTATATGCCGACAATCCGGATTTCGTGGCGCCGATCAGTCGTCTCAACGAGATGCGGGCGTTTGTTGCCGGTGGACTTTCGGATCTGTCGGTGTCGCGCACCAGTTTCGACTGGGGCGTGCCGGTGCCGGATTCGCCGGGCCATGTGATGTATGTCTGGCTCGATGCGCTGGCCAATTACCTGACCGGCGCCGGGGGTATCGATGGCGAATGGTGGCCGGCCGACCTGCACGTCATCGGCAAGGATGTCGTGCGCTTCCACGCCGTCTACTGGCCGGCTTTCCTGATGTCGGCGGGCATTGCTTTGCCGAAACAGGTGTTCGGCCATGGCTTCCTGCTCAACCGCGGCGAGAAGATGTCGAAATCCTTGGGCAATGTCGTCGATCCCGGCGACATGGCCGTCCGCTTCGGCGTCGACCGGCTGCGCTGGTTCCTGCTGCGGGAGGTCGCGTTCGGCGAGGATGGCAGCTATTCCGACGAGGCGATCATCGAACGCACCAATGCCGATCTCGCCAACGGCATCGGCAATCTGGCGCAGCGCGCGCTGTCGATGGTGGCGAAGAACCTCGATGGCGCGATGCCGTCGCCGGGGCCACGCGATGGCGTCGAAGGCCTGACCGACAGCATCAGGGCCCTGACCGAGGCCTATTTTGCCGCGATGAATGGCCTGCAGGTACATCGTGCCCTCGAAGCCGTGATGGGCATGGTGTCCGCGGCCAACGGCTTCTTCGCCGAATCCGCACCGTGGAAACTGGCCAAGACTGACGTCGACGCCATGGCCGAAGTGTTGGCGGTGACGCTCGATGCGACACGGCGGATCGTGCTGCTGGTGCAGCCGTTCATGCCGGAATCGTCGGCAGCGCTGCTCGACCAGCTCGGCGTTGCACCGGGGGCGCGTGATTTCAATGCGTTCAACACGGCGGTTGCACCCGCGACGCAACTGCCGGCACCGCAGGGTGTGTTTCCGCGCTGGTCGGAGGCGGCTTGAGCGCGGCGCCGGTCCTGCGGCTGGCGACGCCGGACGACCTGCCGGCACTGCGGGCAATTATGGCGCGCGCCATTGCCGTACTGCAACTGGCGTTCCTGTCGCCGGCCGAGGTCGAGGCCAGCAAGGCGGTCATGGGCCTCGACACCCAGTTGATCGACGATGGCTGCTATTTCCTCGCCGAGATCGACGGGCAACTGGCAGGTAGCGGCGGCTGGAGCCGGCGCGCCACGCTGTATGGCGGCGATCACAGCGCCGGCCGCGATGCGCGGCTGCTCGATCCGGCGACCGAAGCGGCGCGCATCCGGGCGATGTACACCGATCCGGCCTTTGTTCGCCGCGGTGTCGGGCGTGCGGTGCTGATGGCGTGCGAGGGCGCAGCGCGCGATGCCGGGTTCCGGCGTGTCGAGCTGATGGCGACGCTGGCCGGCGAGCCGCTGTACACCGCGGCCGGGTTCAGCCCGGTCGAGCGCATTCTCGACAGCAACGGTGGCGCACCGGTGCCGCTGGTCCGGATGGGCAAAAGTCTTTAGGGCAGGCGCCATGTTGATCGACAGCCATTGCCACCTCAACTATCCCGGCCTGCGCGAGGACGTGCCCGGCGTGCTGGCACGGGCGCGGGCTGCCGGCGTCGGCGGTTTCCTCGGCATTTCGACAAAGCGCGGCGAATGGGACGATGTGATCGCCCAGGCCGATGCCGAACCCGATATCTGGGCGACCGTCGGCATCCACCCGCACGAAGCCGACATCCACCCCGATACCGATGCGGCAACGCTGATCGACGCCACGCGCCATGCTCGCGTCGTCGGCATCGGCGAAACCGGGCTCGATTATTTCTACGACAAGAGCGATCGCGAGCGGCAGCGGGCCAGCTTCCGCGCCCATATCATCGCCGCGCGCGCCACCGGCCTGCCGGTGATCGTCCATACCCGCGATGCCGAGGCCGATACACTGGCGCTGCTGCAGGAGCCGGGCGAGGGCGTGCTGCGCGGTGTCATCCATTGCTTCACCGCCAGTCAGGCCTTTGCCGATCAGGCGCTTGCACTCGGTTTCTATATCTCGCTGTCCGGTATCGTCACCTTCAAGAACGCCCGCGACCTGCAGGCGACCGCTGCCACCATCCCCGGCGACAGGCTGCTCGTCGAGACCGACGCGCCGTTCCTGGCGCCGGTGCCGATGCGCGGCAAGGTTTGCGAACCGGGCTTTGTCGCGCATACCGCGCGGTTCGTCGCCGGCTTGCGCGGGGAGGCGCCAGAGGCGCTCGCCGCCAGCACCAGCGCCAATTTCCACCGGCTGTTTGCCAAGGCGCAAGCGTCGGCGTGAAGGTCACGATTCTAGGCTGCGGCACCTCGAGCGGCGTGCCGCGCATCGGCGGGCGCGATGGCGCCGGCGATTGGGGTGACTGCGATCCGGCGAACCCGAAAAACCGCCGCCGCCGCGTCTCGGTGCTCGTGCAGCAGGGCGATCATACCATATTGATCGACACCGGACCGGACCTGCGCGAGCAGCTGCTGTCGGCGCGGGTCAGCCGGCTCGACGCGGTATTCCTGACCCACGACCATGCCGATCATGCCCATGGCATCGACGATCTGCGCCAGGTGTTTCACGCGATGGGCACGCCGGTTGCCTGTTTTGCGTCGTCGGAAACCTGGGCCGTGCTGCGGCCGCGTTTCAACTATGTCTTCCAGGGCACGGAATTCTATCCACCCACGTGCACCGCAACCGATCTTGTCGGGCCCGTTACCGTTGGCGCCATGCAGGTGACGCCGTTCCAGCAGAACCATGGCAACATCGATTCGACCGGCTATCGCATCGCAGCCCAGGGCGGGGCGATGGCCTATTCGACCGACGTCAAAGCGCTCGATGCGCGCGCCGACGTAGGACTTGCGGGCCTCGACCTGTGGATCGTCGATGCGCTGCGCCGCCGTCCGCATCCGACGCACAGCCATCTGGCGCAGACGCTCGAATGGATTGGCCACTATCGGCCGCGTCACGCGGTGCTGACCCACATGGACCAGTCGATGGATTATGCGACCTTGTGTAACGAACTGCCGCCAGGCGTCGAACCCGGCTTTGACGGCCAGGTCTTGACGCTGGGGGCATGATGACACCGGAAACGCCGCGACAACGCACCCGGCGGCGCTTTGCCTTTGGTGCACTCGAGCAACTGGCTAATATCTTTGGCGCCATCACCGCCAGCGTGCTGACCATCGGCCTGTTCCTGCCGGCGCTGAACCTGCTGAGCGGTTCCGAAATGCTCGGGCGTGCCGAACTCGTCGGCGTCGCCAGGGTCGTGCTGGTGTTTACCGCGGCTACGGCCATTGCGGCGGCGATCCTGCGCGGGTTGGCACGACTGCTCGAGCATGGCGGGCAGGGGAGCCGACCGTGACAATGATGGCGGCAACCCATGCGGCGGCGGGTCTTGCCGGCGGTTTTCTGCTGCTGCTGTTCGGCGCCGGCGTCGTTCTGTACCTGTGGGCACGTCGATAACGGTTCAAGCGATGCGCAGCCAAGCATAGAGCAGCGCCAGCGCAAACGCCGTCAGCGAAGAAGCGACAACGGCGATCAGCGGGCGCGGCCCCGATTTCAGGATCTCGGCCAGCGGCGACCGGATCGCCGTTGCGGCCACCGAGACTGCGAGCATGACTGCGGCCGTTTCGGCTGCAAAACCCGACACTTGCACCGGGATGATACCCGTCGAGTTGATGCCCGCAACAGCAAAGAAACCGACGACGAACCAAGGCACCATTGCTGCCTTTTTGGCACCGCCAGTGACCTCGAGCTTCGCCGGAAACAGCAAGGCGATTACCGCCAGCACCGGTGCCAGCATGGCAACCCGCGCCAGCTTGACGATCGTCGCCGTTTCGCCGGCGGCGGGCGAAAAGGCATAGCCCGAGCCGAGCGCCTGGGCGACATCATGCACTGATCCGCCGAGGAAATACCCGGCCTGGGCATCGCTGAAATGCAGCGCATGCGCCACCGGCGGATACAACACCATGGCAAGCGAACTCATCGCCGAAATGCCGACGAGCACCAGCGTCAGTTCGGCCTGGCGGACCCGGCTTTCACCAAGCGTTGCCGACAGCGCCATC
>JANOCM010000462.1:0-9112 GCA_031412175.1 Alphaproteobacteria bacterium | reverse complement strand
GGTGCGCTGCTATATCGGCCCCGATGTCCACATCGGCGCGCGCGCCGTCATCGGCGCCGCCTCCACTGTCACCCGGGATGTCGCTGCCGGCAGTGTCGTCGCCGGGTCACCACCCCGCCTGCTGCGGATGCGCGACCAATGACGCTGACGGTCATCATCCCGGTGCTCGACGAGGCCGCGCATATCGAACGCTGCCTCGCCAGCATCGGCACCTTGGCGGCGCGCGTGCTCGTCATCGACGCCGGCTCGACTGACGGCACGCAGGATATCGCCCGGCGCATGGGTGCCGAGGTGCTGCACCACGCCTGGAGCAGCGACGCCCGCCAGGTCAACTGGGCGATCGACACCGCCGGCATCACCACCGAATGGACGTTCCTGCTCCACGCCGACGAGATCATCCTGCCCGGGCTGGCGGCGCGGCTGGCCGATCTCGATGCGCTGCCGACGGCGCCGCTGGGGTTCACCGTCGTCCGCCGCCTGCACTTCCTCGGCCGCTGGCTGCGCCGCGGCGGGCTGTACCCGGAACGGACGTTGCGGCTGTGGCGCACCGGCCATGGCCATTGCGAGGACCGGCTGATCGGTGAACGGATGATCGTCCACGGCCGCGTCGGCCATGTCGCCGGCGATATCGCCGCCATCAACACCCGCAACATCGGCTGGTGGACCGACCGCTACAATGCCAACGCCACCCGCGAGGCGCTGGCCCAGCTCCACGACGGCTGGCCGAGTGGCGCTGTCGGCGGGGTACCGGTCGGCATCCGCGCCCCGGCGGTGACCCTGTGGCGCTACTTCGTCCGGCTCGGCTGCCTCGATGGCTGGGAAGGGCTGGTCTATTGCGTGCTGCAGACCGGCTGGTTCCGCTTCCTCGTCGATGTGAAGAAACGCGAGGTCGAGGCGCTGATGGTCGAACGCGGCCAGACGCTCGGCACCGTCGCGCAGAATGAATATGGCATTCGCCTGATCCCGCTGGCCACCAACGGCGGCTGATCCCTTGACCGAAACCCGACAGCCGGCGCTGACCGTCATCATCCTGACCCGGGATGAATCGCGCCATATCGAGCGCTGCATCACATCGGTGCGCGCCATCGCCACCCGCACTATCGTCGTCGACAGCGGCTCGCGCGATGCGACCTGCGACCTTGCGGCGGCGGCCGGTGCCGAAGTCGTGACCCACGCCTGGACCAACTATGCCCAGCAGTTTAACTGGGGCATCGACCATGCCGGCGACAATGGTGGCTGGACGATGCGGCTCGATGCGGACGAGGTCGTCTCCCCCGAACTCGCCGCCAGCATCGCCGCTTTCATGGCAAGCGCCGCTGGCGATGTCGCCGGCGCCACCATCGATCGCGGCATGCACTTCCTCGGCCGCCGCATCCGCTGGGGCGGCATGTTCCCGACCAAGGTGATCCGGCTGTGGCGCACCGGCCTTGGCCGCGTCGAAAACCGCTGGATGGACGAACATGTCGTCGTCGACGGCGCGGTGGTACACATCGCCGGCGAGATCACTGACATCAACCTCAATTCGATCGGCTGGTGGACTGACAAGCACAATGGCTATGCGACGCGCGAGGCGATCGACCAGCTCAACCGCGCCGTGACCTCTGCATCGGGCGACATGGGCGCCGAGGCGCGGCGCAAGCGCTGGATCAAGGACCATGTCTATGCCCGGCTGCCGCTCGGGCTGCGGCCGCTGCTGTATTTCGGCTATCGCTACGTCATCCTGCTCGGCTTCCTTGACGGCTGGCAGGGGCTGGCGTTCCATGGCCTGCAGGGGTTCTGGTACCGCTTCCTCGTCGATGCCAAAATTGCGGAGTTGCGCCGGTTGATGGCGCAGCGCGGCCAGGACCTGGCGACAGTGGTTGCCGATGAATATGGCTATCGGCTTTGAAGGGGCACATGATGAAGGCTTTGAGCGCAATTCTGGCGGGCACGATGCTGGCGGCGGCAGCGGCGGCGCAGACCCCGGTGACGATGCCCGACGGCATCGCCCGCTATGATTTCGTCCGCCCCCAGGCCGACTATGTCCGCCGCGAGGCGATGATCCCGATGCGCGACGGGGTGAAGCTGTTCACCGTCATCGTCATGAAAAAGGGCACGGCGCGCGGCCCGATGCTGCTGACGCGGACCCCCTATGATGCAGGCAAGGGCACGATGCGCAACCGCAGCCAGCGCATCACCGAGATCCTGCCGATCGCCGACGCCGAATACGTCAATGACGGCTATATCCGCGTCTATCAGGACGTCCGCGGCATCCACGCGTCCGAAGGCGACTATGTGATGACGAAACCCTTGCGGGGCCCGATCAACCCGACCGCCAACGACCATGCCACCGATGCCTATGACACGATCGATTGGCTGGTGAAGAATGTTCCCGAATCGAACGGCCGGGTCGGCATCACCGGTTCATCCTACCCCGGCTTCACATCGCTGATGGCGCTCGTCGATCCGCACCCGGCGCTGAAGGCGGCGGTGCCACAAAGCCCGATGGTCGACGGCTGGATCGGCGACGACTGGTTCCACAACGGCGCCTGGCGGCAATCCAACTTCGATTACATCGCCCAGCAGAACGCCAAAAAGGGCGACGGCCCGGTGCCCTATGGCACCGACGACGACTACGACGCCTATCTGGCGGCCGGGTCGGCCGGCGATTTCGCCCGGGCCTATGGCATCGATGCCTTCCCGTTCGCGCGCAAGCTGATGGAGCATCCGTCCTATGACCAGTTCTGGCAGGAACAGGCGGTCGACAAGCAGCTCGCCAAACGGCCGCTAGGCGTCCCCACGATGCTCGTGGTGGGCCAGTGGGACCAGGAGGACAGCTATGGCGCCCCCGCCGTCTACAGCGCACTGGAGGGCAAGGATACGGCCAACGACAAGCTGTTCCTGGTCATCGGGCCGTGGCGGCACAGCGGCGTCAACTACAACGGCAGTTCATTGGGTGCGCTGCCCTGGACCGGCGATACCGCGCTGGAATTCCGCAAGACGGTGATGAAGCCGTTCCTCGACCAGTATCTGAAGGACGGCGCGCCCAAGGCGGATACGCCGCCGGTGCTGACCTATGCCACCGGCAGCAACCGCTGGGAGCGCAGCAAGGCCTGGCCGCTCGGCACGGCGAAACCACTCTACCTGCAGGCGGGCGGCAAGCTGGGGTTCGACAAGCCGACCAGTGCCGGCCACGACAGCTATGTCAGCGATCCGGCCAAGCCGATCCCGTTCGTGGCCCGCCCGGTCCATCTGCGCGATCGTGACGTCTGGGGCCCGTGGCTGGTCGCCGACCAGCGCTTTGTTTCCGGCCGCCCCGACGTCATCGAATATACCACCGACGTACTCGACAAGCCGGTCCACATCGCCGGCGCCCCGCAGGTCGACCTGTTTGCCGCGACCAGCGGCAGCGACAGCGACTGGGTGGTCAAGCTGATCGATGTCTATCCCGCCGAAGCGACGGGGACCAAGCTCGC
The DNA here is from genome assembly GCA_031412175.1 of Alphaproteobacteria bacterium. Taxonomy (GTDB): domain Bacteria; phylum Pseudomonadota; class Alphaproteobacteria; order Sphingomonadales; family Sphingomonadaceae; genus Sandarakinorhabdus. The sequence goes on along the minus strand of JANOCM010000462.1, from coordinate 5,657 downwards.
AGGCTACCATCTGCCGGTCGGCATCGAGATCTTTCGCGGCCGCTATGTCCATGGCCTGTCGACCCCCGCGGCGCTGACGCCGGGCAGAATCGAAAACTACCGATTCGGCCTGCCCAATGTGAACCACGTCTTCCTGCCCGGCCACCGCATCATGGTGCAGGTGCAATCGACGCTGTTCCCGCTGTACGATCGCAACCCGCAGACGTTTGTCCCGAACATCTTCAATGCGAAGCCAGGCGACTACAAGGCGGCGACCCAGACGATCGAGCGCAGCCCCGGCAAGGCCAGCGCGGTGTGGCTGCCGGTGGTGGAGTGATTTTCGCTCCCCTCCCTTTCAAGGGAGGGGCTGGGGGTGGGTTTGTGCCTCGAGGCTCATCCTCGCCCAACAGAGTCACCCTCCCCCGGCCCCTCCCTTGAAAGGTAGGGGAGAAGAAAACGAAGACGGCGCCTCCTTGCGAAAGCGCCGTTTTATTCGGTCGGGTGGTGGAGCGTAACGGGATCGAACCGTTGACCTCTACAATGCCATCGTAGCGCTCTCCCAGCTGAGCTAACGCCCCGTACCGTCGAAATCATCCGTCTGGAGCGGATGAAGGACGCGCCGGTTAGGACAAACCGGCGGCCCACGCAAGCGCTTTTCACCGCAAAACGGTGAAAGCGCTCAACCTTCCTCGTCTTCGCCGCTGGTGACGACGGTGCCGAGATCATCGTCATCACCCAGATCGACATCGGGTGCCTCCGCGGCATCCTCGTCGGCATCGAGATCCAGATCCTCGTCGACTGCATCGACGGCGATATCGCCTTCCGCCGTAGCGGCCGGCTTGGCCTGTTCGAACGGCGTCGTCTGCTTCGACTTGAGGATGGGATCCGGGGCCCAGGCATAGCCGCAGGCGATGCAGGTGACCGGTTCGTCCTTCGTCAGGTCATAAAAGCGGGTATTGCACTTCGGGCAGGCACGCTTGGTGCCCCATTCAGCCTTGACCACTTGGAGTTCTCCGTGACCGGGGGGTGCGAAAGGACGCCCCGGAAAGGCGGGCGCATTGCCACACGCCGCCGCCCCTGTCAAAGCGCGAGCCCATGAACACCGCCGGAATCCCGCAGCCCCTGACGCTTTTCGCCACCGGTCCGCTGGCCGGAACGGTCACCGTGCCCGGCGACAAGTCGATCAGCCACCGGTCGCTGATGCTCGGCGCGCTGGCGGTCGGCGAGACGGTCATCACCGGGCTTCTGGAAGGCGAGGACGTGCTCGCCACTGCGGCTGCGATGCGGGCGATGGGCGCCGACATCGAAAAGCACGACGATCGCTGGCACGTCCATGGCGTCGGCGTCGGCGGGCTGCTGCAGCCGCGCACCGCGCTCGACATGGGCAACAGCGGCACCTCGACCCGGCTGCTTATGGGGCTGGTGGCAAGTCATCCGATCACCGCGACGTTCATCGGCGACGCCTCGCTGTCGGGCCGGCCGATGGGCCGCGTCATCGACCCGCTGTCGCTGATGGGCGCGCGCTTCACCGCCAGCCCGGGAGGGCGGCTGCCGCTGACCATGCAGGGCCTCTGCCCCGCGGTACCGCTGCGCTACACGCTGCCCGTCGCCTCGGCACAGGTGAAATCGGCGGTGCTGCTCGCCGGGCTCAACACGCCGGGCGAAACCACCGTCGTCGAACCGATCGCCACCCGCGACCACAGCGAGCGGATGCTGGCGGGTTTCGGCGCCACGCTGCGCATCGACGCGTCGCCCGAAGGCCGGGTCATCACCCTGGTCGGTGAGCCCGAGCTGCGCCCCCAGTCCATCACCGTGCCCGGCGATCCATCGTCGGCGGCCTTCCCGCTCGTCGCCGCGCTGATCGTGCCGGGGTCCAGCGTTACCATCGCCAATGTCGGCATGAACCCGACGCGCGCCGGGCTGATCGGCGTCCTCCAGGCGATGGGCGCCGACATCAGCGTCGTCCAGCCGCGCACGGTCGGCGGCGAGCCGGTTGCCGACCTTCACGTGCGCCACAGCGCACTGACCGGTATCGAGGTTCCGCCCGATATCGCCCCGAGCATGATCGACGAATTCCCCATCCTGTTCGTCGCCGCCGCCTTTGCCCAGGGCCGCACCGTGATGCGCGGGCTTGAGGAACTGCGCGTCAAGGAGTCGGATCGCATCGCGGTGATGGCCGAGGGCCTGCGCGCCTGCGGTGTGACGGTCGAGGAACTGCCCGACGGGCTGATCGTCACCGGCACGGGCAGCGAACCGGTGGCCGGCAGTGCCACGGTAGCGGCACGGCTCGACCACCGTATCGCGATGAGCTTCGCCGTCCTTGGGCTGCATGCAAAGGCGCCGATAACCGTTGATGACGCCCGCCCGATTGCGACGAGCTTTCCCAGCTTCGTCGCGATGCTGTCGTCGCTCGGCGCGGCGCAGCGCTGACCTTTATTCCGCCGCCACCCTGACCGCCGCAAAGCGCGCCGCCAGAACATCGACGATCCGCCGCGACGCGTCGCCGGTGCCATAGGGAAGTGCCGCCTCGCCCATCCGGCCGATTGCGGCGCGGTCGGCCAGCAGCCCGCGCGCCGCAGCGACGATCGCGCCGGTATCGGTACCGACCAGCCGGGCGTTGCCGCTGGCGATGCCTTCGTGGCGCTCGGTGACATCGCGCAGCACCAGCACCGGCAGGCCGATCGCCGGTGCTTCCTCCTGCACCCCGCCCGAATCGGTCAGCGCCAACGTCGCCTCTCCCATCAGCCAGACAAATGCCGGATAATCGAGCGGCGGCAGCAGGTGCACGCCGCCGATGCCGGCTAATGCGGCGCGTGTCGGCCCCTGCACTGCCGGGCTGGGATGCAGCGGCACCACGATTTCCGCATCGGCTGCCAGCGCGGCGACAGCGGCCAGCACGGCCGCCAGCCGCGCGCCATGATTTTCGCGGCGATGCGCCGTCACCAGGATCAGCGGCCGGCGCCGGTCGATGGCGCCAAAGCGCACCGCCTGGGCGGCCGCGAGCGCCGGATCGCGCCGCAGTTTCGCCTGCATCAGGTGCAGCGCATCGATCCCGGTGTTGCCGGTGACATGGATCGCGCCCGCGGCAATGCCCTCGGCAAGCAACGCTGCGCGCGCCGCCGGCGTTGGCGCGAAATGCACATCGGCAAGTTGTGCGATCGCCCGGCGGTGCATTTCCTCGGGAAACGGCTCGGCCTCGCCGGAACGCAGCCCGGCCTCGACATGAACCAGCGGCACCTGTGCATAGGCGGCGGCCTGCGCCGCGGCAAAGGCGCTGGCGGTATCGCCCTGAACGATCACGGCAGCGGGCTGCACGGAGCCGAAGTGCCGGGCCAGCAGCGGCACCAGCTGCCCCACGACAGCGGCGGGCGCCTGGCCGGTGCGCATGATGTCGAGATCGAGATCGGGCTGCAGACCAAAGGCGTCCAGCGCGTCGCGCAGCAGTTCGCGGTGCTGCCCGGTCGCCACCAGCAGGGTGCGATGACCGCGCCGCGCCAGTTCGAGCAGCACCGGCGCAAGCTTCAGCGCCTCGGGCCGGGTGCCGGCGACGACCATGAACGCATTTGTTGAAGGTGCCCCCACCGCCATAAGTCAACGCTAAGTCACAATCAGAATAGCTGCAAGTGGTTGCGATCTATTGTTGGGCGCTATTCAGCCGCGATTTTGCATCCGATTCGGCAGGAATTTCCAGCGGGTGACCATCGTTGGCATTACGCCGCTTGTTGAATCGTCCCGTCGCGGACTATGCCGCATGCGTGACAAATCCCCCTCACCACCTCATCATCGCCGTTGACGGTCCCGCCGCCAGCGGCAAGGGCACCATCGCGCGGGCGCTGGCCCGCCGCTATGGCCTGCCGCACCTCGACACCGGCAAGCTATATCGCGCCACCGGCCTCGCCGTGCGGCTGGCCGGCGGCAACCCCGGCGATGTCGCGGCCGCTACCCATGCGGCGCTGCATCTCGACCCGGCACTTCTCGACGACCCGAACCTGATGAGCAGCGAGAATGCGCAGGCCGCGTCGATCGTGTCGGCGCATCCGACAGTGCGCGCAGCACTGCTCGAACGCCAGCGTGCCTTTGCGGCACAGCCCGGCGGCGCCGTGCTCGATGGCCGCGACATCGGCACCGTCATTGCGCCGTACGCCACCGCCAAGCTGTTCGTCACCGCGACACCGCTGGTCCGCGCCGAGCGCCGCCACCGCGAGCTCGCCGCCAACGGCGACACGCGCGATCTCGCCGCGGTGCTGGCCGATATCGAGGCTCGCGACGCCCGCGATTCGGGGCGCAGCACCGCGCCCTTGCGCCAGGCCGCCGACGCCGCGCTGCTCGATACGTCGGCGATGGACGTGGCGGCAGCAGTGACGGCGGCGATTGCCATCGTCGAGGATCGGCGCCGCGGGTGATCCGCCGGCTCAGTTGTCGTCGAACGGCACCGACTTTGCTACGTCGATGATCCGGCGGCTGCCGGGCAGGCAGGCTACGGCGAGCGAGGTTGGCCCGGTTTCCTGCGGCAGGCCGAAATCTCCGGTGCCAAAGGCTTCGCACCAGCGGGCGGCGGCGCGGAAACAGGCGAGCGAGGTCGAGGCACTGGCGCCACGGCAGCCCGGACCGAATCTTGCGAGTGTCCCGTATTTGACATCTTCCAGCCGCGTGGCCCGGAAGCACGCCACCCCGGCACTGGCCGAACCGACTTCCTGCACGATGCCGGCGGTCATGCCCCGGCTGTTGGTGCAATAGCGCCTGACCGCCGCCAGGCAGGCGCCCGACTGGCCATCGGCAGCGCCGCGGCAACCGGGATGCGCGGCGGCGAGGTCGCGATAGCGAACGTCGCCGTACCAGCCATGGCGGGCGCAGGCGATTTCCAGCGCCGGGCTGCGCCCGAAGACGAAGCCGAGGCGGTCCCGCGCGCTGTCGTTGCACAGCCGATGCGCCGCCGCGGTACAGTCGCCACCGCGCGGATCGGCGCGATCGCTGCAGCCGGGGTGATAGCGCTGGATCGTGTTCACCGTCGATGCGTGCAGCGGCGGCGGCCCGCCCAAGCCGAACACCGCGGCCAGCACCGCCACCATCATCGCGACCACGATCACGCGCATCGGCACCTCCCGAACGGTCACACCGTATCGATTTGGGCTTAACAATCGGTGAGTCAACACTGCCTGCCCCACCCTTGTCGCAGGGGCACATTTGTTCTATGGCCTCGCCCGCCGCGACCGCTGTGCTTCAGCGCAGCGTCCGGCGGCCAGCAACAGGTCCGAAAGCTTTGGGGTGTATACTCCCTTTTCGGATTTGCTGCTGGTGGTTTGGAGCGTCGGCATGGTGCCGGCGTGACGACGCAGAACAGCTGGCAATGGTGCCGGCTGAAGGGTTTCACGGGGCTTCCGTGCCGATCCTGAGTACAAGGTTTTGAACGACATATGGCAACTGCCGCACAGCCGACGCGCGATGATTTCGCAGCAATGCTCGAATCCAGCCTCGGCAAGAACCAGAGTTTCGAAGGCCGCGTCGTCAAGGGTATCGTCACCGGTATCGAGAACGATCTCGCCGTCATCGACGTCGGCCTGAAGTCCGAAGGCCGCATCCCGCTGCGCGAATTCGCCGGCCTCGATGGCAAGCACGGGCTGACCGTCGGCGACGAAGTCGAAGTCTATGTCGACCGCGTCGAGAACGCCAACGGCGAA
>JANOCM010000461.1:0-1722 GCA_031412175.1 Alphaproteobacteria bacterium | reverse complement strand
CTTGTCGATCATCTTGCGGATCGCTTCGATCTTCTTCAACTGGCTGTCGATGAAGCTCTGGCCGCCGAAGCCGGGGTTGACGCTCATCACCAGCACCAGGTCGATATCGTCGATCAGATAGTCGAGCATCTTGGCGGGCGTGCCGGGGTTCAATGACACGCCGGCCTTTTTCCCCAGCCCCTTTATGCGCTGGATCGAGCGGTGAATGTGCGGCCCGGCCTCGGGATGGACGGTCAGGATATCGGCACCGGCCTCGGCAAAGGCATCGAGGAACGCATCTGCCGGCGAAATCATCAGATGAACGTCCATCACCAGCGTCGTGTGCGGGCGCAGCGCCTTCACCACCATCGGCCCGATTGTGATATTGGGCACGAAATGCCCGTCCATCACATCGACATGGACATAATCGGCACCAGCGGCGGAAATGGCGCGGACTTCCTCGCCCAGACGGGCGAAATCCGCCGAAAGGATCGACGGTGCGATGCGTATCTGTCCCTGCATGGGCAGGCTCTAGCAGGGGCCGGGCAGCACCGAAAGCGCCGATGCGCGGCGGCAATGAAAGTGGTCACGAAAATGGCGCGTCCCGTCGCCGGGGGCGCGCCATTCGTCGGGCGGGAAACGCGCTTCAGGCAGCGCGGATCGTGCGGCGGCGGCGCATGGCGGCGCCGGTCAGACCAAAGCCGGCGATCAGCATCGCCCAGCCGGCAGGCTCGGGCACGCCGGCACCGATCAGCGTGAAGTTGAGCCCGGTTGAATCATTGCCGTAGAAGCCATTGTTTTCGACAATGAATCCAAAGGTCTGGCCGGCCGCAAGGAACACGCTGTTGTCATAGCCGATCGCATTGCCGGCACCGTTGAGGACCGCGCTGCCCCCGACGGTATCCCGCAGCAACACGCCGGTCGGCGTGTTGTCCTGGATGCTGAACAGCGCAGTGACTGCGTAGGTCGTGCTGAACGGTGCGGTGAAAAGCACATAAAAGGCATCACTGCCTTGCCCTGGATGGACGAGCAGCCGGTCGGTCGGCACATTGACGCCGCCATATTGCACCGAAGCGACGCTCGACTTGGTCGCACCGGGCACGTCGAAATTGGCGGCCGATTGCAGGCAGATCGAGCCGGCGATGAAGCAATTGGTGCTGGCGGCGTACGGCGTGAAATTGGTGCCGTCGTAACTGCCATAGCTGAACCCGCCCGTTCCCTGGACGCCGTTGAAACTGGTGAAGGCATCATAGGTCACGGCAGCGACCGGTCCGCCGCCAAGGACGCGGCGATAGCGGCAGTGGCAAGAAACCTGTTCATCGCGTTCTCCTGGTCTGACAATCGCTCGAGGGCGCTCCCGAAGCGATGCAAGTTCCAGGCCAAACTGTGAAATCAGTCGGTTAACGGGCGGCCGCCGGGCCGTTTGTAAACCAGCATTTACAACTTTCTGAAGCGCCCGATGAAGAAGCCGTCCATGCCGCCGTCGGCCGCCAGCAGGCCCGGCAACGTGCGCACCCAGCCGTCCGCCGTCGGTGCCAGGCCCAATGGCAATTCGCCCGCCGCGAACGGCCGCCGCGGCAGCGTCGCGACGACACGTTCGGCGATGCGTTCGCCTTCGCGCGGATCGAGCGAGCAGGTGGCATAGACCAATGTCCCGCCGGGCTTGAGCCAGTTGGCAGCACGCCGCAGCAGTGCTGCCTGCAGCAGGGTCAGCGGCGTCAGGTCGCGCGCGCCCTTCAGGTG
>JANOCM010000460.1:0-1925 GCA_031412175.1 Alphaproteobacteria bacterium | reverse complement strand
TGATATCATCCGGCTGGCCTCGTTGCCCAATGTCCTGCCGTCGTCGACCAATCCGACGCGGCCCTATACCGTCAACACGCTCGACGAGCATCTCGACATGCTGATGGTCTGCCACCATCTCGACCCGCGCATCGCCGAGGACGTGGCGTTCGCCGAAAGCCGGATCCGCAAGGAAACCATCGCGGCGGAGGATATCCTCCACGACCTCGGCGCCTTTTCGATGATGTCGTCCGACAGCCAGGCGATGGGGCGGGTGGGGGAAACGATCATCCGCTGCTGGCAGACCGCCGACAAGATGAAGCAGCAGCGCGGGGCCTTGCCCGGCGACGGTGCGGCGGACAACCGCCGCGCCCGGCGCTATATCGCCAAATACACGATCAACCCGGCGATCGTGCATGGCCTGTCGGCGCATGTCGGGTCGGTGGCGGTGGGCAAGCTTGCCGATTTGGTGGTCTGGTCGCCGGCGTTCTTTGCGGTCAAGCCCGACCTCGTCATCAAGGGCGGCAGCATCGCGATGGCGCCGATGGGCGACCCCAATGCCAGCATCCCGACGCCGCAGCCGGTGCATTACCGGCCGATGTGGGGCGGCATGGGGCGGGCGGGGACGCTGTCGTCGCTGCTGTTCGTCAGCGCGGCATCGCTGGACGATGGCATGCCGCACGCGCTCGGCCTGTCGCGGCCCTGCGTGGCGGTGACGGGCACGCGCGGCATCGGCAAGGCCGACATGGTGCTCAACGACGCGCTGCCCGATATTGCCGTCGATCCGGAGACCTATGAAGTCCGCGCCGATGGCGAGTTGCTGACCTGCGAACCGGCGAGCGAGCTCGCCTTCGCGCAACGCTATTTCCTGTTCTGATGCTGCGCGCGACCTCTGTGCTGCCCGCCGGGCACTGGGATGGCGCTGCGGATCGCGTGGTTCTCGACCATGCCGCGCGCCACCGCAGGCGTTTCCAATATCATGCCGAAGGCGGGCTGGGCTTCCTGCTCGACCTGCCGCGCGCCCGGGTGCTCGCCGACGGCGACGGGCTTGTGTTGGAGGATGGCCGGGTGATCGCCGTCGTCGCAGCAGCCGAGCCGCTGATCGAGGTCACCGCCGCCGATGGCCCGGCACTGCTCGCCATCGCCTGGCATATCGGCAATCGCCATCTGCCGGCGGAATTGCGCGGCAATGCCATCCGGTTGCGCGCCGACCATGTGATTGCCGACATGCTGCGCGGGCTGGGCGGCAGCGTCACCGCCATCGCGGCGCCGTTCAACCCCGAAACCGGTGCCTATGCCGGCGGGCATGGCGACCATCATCACCACCACGACGATCACGCCCATGGCCACCATCATGATCACTGATCGCAGTCTTGCCGCGCTGCTCGCTTGGACATCGCCGAGCTATCCGGTCGGCGCCTTCAGCTACAGTCACGGCCTCGAAGCCGCGGTCGAGGCCGGCGATGTCCATGATCGGGCAACGCTGGTCGACTATGTTGCCGCTGTCATCGAACGCGGCGGCGGCTGGGTCGATCTTGTCGTCTTCGCGCATGGCTGGCGCGCGGCGCACGACCCGGCAGCCTTCGATGCTGTCAGCAATTTCGCCACCGCCTTTCGCGGTTCGTCCGAAACCGCGCTCGAAAGCCGTCAGATGGGATCGAGTTTCCTGTCGGTGACGCGCAAGGCCTGGCCGCATCCCGGCCTCGACGGTTTTGCCGATCGCAACGCCGGGCGGCCGGTCAGCCATGCCGCCGCCGGGGCGCTGGCCTGCGCGCTGCACGGCGTGCCGCTGGCGCCGGCGCTGATCGCCTGGGGGCATGGCACGGCCGCCAATCTGGTCTCCGCCGGCGTGCGGCTGGTGCCGCTCGGCCAGACCGACGGCCAACTGGCGACGGCTGCGCTGATGCCGGTGGTCGAGGCGGCGGCGGCGCGGGCGCAGGTTACCG
>JANOCM010000459.1:0-2892 GCA_031412175.1 Alphaproteobacteria bacterium | reverse complement strand
CGCACCATCGACCCCGGCGACCCGTTCGATCCCGTCGCCACGCCGCCCCATGCCCGCCACTGGTGCCGCGCCGCCGCGCCGTTCGACGTGCCCGAACCCATGGCGCGCGCGCTGTTCGCCTATGCCAGCGACATGACGATGCTCGATACCTGCCTGTTGCCGCACGCCATCGCCTGGTCGAACCCGCGGCTGCAGGTCGCCAGCCTCGACCATGCCATCTGGTTCAACGCCACCCCCGATCTCAACGACTGGCTGTTGTTCGACCAGGATTCGCCGGTATCGGGCGGCGGCCGCGGCATGAATCGCGGCATCGCCTATAATCGCGCCGGTGCGGTGGTGGCGACACTGATGCAGGAAGGCCTGATCCGCTATCGCGCCGCCGACGCCTAGCGCCGCCCGAGCACCGCGGCGAACTTGGCCTCGTCGATGCCGCCTTCCCAGCGCGAGACCACCACGCAGGCGACGGCGTTGCCGATGAAATTGGTCAGCGAGCGGCATTCGGACATGAAGCGATCGACGCCGAGGATCAGCGCCATGCCGGCAACGGGGATGCTCGGCACGATCGACAGCGTTGCGGCCAGCGTGATGAACCCCGCCCCGGTCACGCCTGCCGCGCCCTTGGAACTCAACATCGCGACGCCGAGCAGCAGCAATTGCTCGCCCAGCGACAGCTCGATATTGGTCGCCTGCGCGATGAACAGCGCCGCCAGCGTCATGTAGATATTGGTGCCATCGAGGTTGAACGAATAGCCGGTGGGGACGACAAGGCCGACGATGGATTTCGGGCAACCCGCCGCCTCCATCTTTTCAATGAGGCTCGGCAGCGCCGATTCGGAACTGCTGGTGCCGAGCACAAGGAACAGCTCGGCCTTCAGATAGCCGATGAGTTTCAGGATCGAAAAGCCGGCGAAATGCGCCACCAGCCCCAATATGCCGAGCACGAACACCAGCGCCGTCAGGTAGAAGGTGCCGACCAGCGCCGCGAGATTGACGACGCTGCCCAGCCCATATTTGCCGATGGTGAAGGCAAAGGCGCCGAACGCCCCCACCGGCGCCGCGCGCATGAAGATCTCGACGAGCCGGAACATCGCCGCCGACGCCGCTTCGAACACTGCGAGCAACGGCCGGCCACGCTCCCCGACCAGCGCCAGCGCGATGCCGAAGCTGATCGCAAAGAACAGCACCTGGAGCAGATTGCCGTCGGCGAACGCCCCCACGACGGTATCGGGGATGATTCCCATCAGGAAACCGGTGATCGTCGCGTCGTGCGCCTTGGCGACATAGCTGCTGACTTCGCCGGCCGCGAGCGTCGCCGGATCGATGTTGAGCCCCGCGCCCGGCCGCACCAGATTGCCGACGACAAGGCCCACGACCAGCGCCAGCGTCGACAGGGTGAGGAAATAGCCGAATGCCTTCAGCGCCACCCGGCCGACGCTGGCCACCGACTGCATCCCGGCGATACCGGTGACGATTGTCAGGAAAATCACCGGCGCGATGATCATCTTGACCAGCTTGATGAAGGCATCGCCGAGCGGTTTCAGCGCCACCCCGGTCTCGGGGGCAAAATGCCCGATCAACCCGCCGATCAGGATCGCGAACAGCACCTGGGAATAAAGCTGCGCGTAGAACGGCCGGCGGACCGGCGGCGCGGTGGTGGCTGGCTGGATGGCGATGGCGTGGCTCCCCCGGGTAATGGCGCCACGCTAGCGCACGCTGTCCCTGCCTGTCATCCCGGGCTTGACCCGGGACCCAGCTTCTTGCGCGGCCACAAAGGAAAACGGGGTCCCGGGTCAAGCCCGGGATGACGAGCCTGGTTCGAACGGCAGCAGCAGCGCCGCAACCAGCCCCTGCTCCGCCATATCCCCCGGCACCCCGATCGGCACATCGGGCGCCGTATCGGCAAACGTCCCGTGCAGTCGGTCCCACACGCTCAACCCCGCCGAATAATTCGAATCGAGCGAGCCCGCATCGGCGCGATGGTGGATGTCGTGCATACCCGGCGTGGTCACCAGCCACGCCAGCGCCGCGTCACCGGGCACGTCGAGATCGGCGTGGTGGAACAGCACGGAGGCCATGAAAAACCCCTCCCAAGCCGCCAGCGCGCGCGGCGAAACGCCGATCAGCCGCACCTGCGCCAGCCGCAACCCCACCGAAATCCCCATGTCGACGACATGAAAGCGCAGCGCCGTCGACGCATCCATGTCGCGATCGATGTGGTGAACACGGTGCAAACGCCACAGTATCGCCACGCGATGGGTGGCGATATGCCAGTAATAGTTTGAGCAATCAATCAAGAGAAAAGCCGCGAAATCCCGCAGCGGTTCGGGCAATTGCTGGGCGATTCCCTGCCGCTTCAGCACCACATCGGCAGCCAGCCGCTGCGCCCGCGGCGTCTGGATTCCCCCTATTACCAAGGCGTTGAGCGCCCCGAGTGCCAGGTTGCGCGCCGTCCGCGCCGGCTCGGCCTGGGTTCGCACCCGCCGCGGCCACAGGCGTTCGGCGACCAGCAGCCCGCCGAGCGCCGCCGCCAGCCACAAACCGCCGGATTTCGAACCATTCCGCTGCATTTCGCCACTCTAGGCGGGCCTCGTGCCGGCCCCAAGCGGCAATGCGCGCTATCCCGCCGCGATCGCCGTCCCCGCCGCCCAGCCGCTGGCCCACGCCCATTGGAAGTTATAGCCGCCCAGCCACCCCGTCACATCGACCGCCTCGCCGATCGCATAAAGGCCGGGCACGCGCTTTGCCCCCATCGTCTGCGACGACAGGCCATCGGTGGCGATGCCGCCGACCGTCACTTCGGCCTTGGCAAAGCCTTCGGTGCCGTTGGGCAAGAACTGCCAGTCGGCCAGCAACCGCTCGATATCACCCAGCCGCGCGTCGGAAATGCTGTTG
>JANOCM010000458.1:0-3024 GCA_031412175.1 Alphaproteobacteria bacterium | reverse complement strand
CATCGACACCGCCGATGGCGAAATCATCGGTGCCGCCCGGCGCGCCATATTGCAGCGGCCGCATGAAGCCCGGGAAATCATACATCGCCGCTGCAAAGCTGGCGGCGCGGCCCTGCCCGCCGATCGGCGCGATCAGCGAGGTCATCCACGACACGAAATACAGGAAATCACCAAAGCCGCCGCGCGTTGGCGGCAAAGCGTCGAACAGGATGCGCAGGGCCGCGAGACCCAATAGCGCCGGCGCCGCGACCAGCCACAGCGCCAGCGCGATCTGCGCGCCGTTGAAGTCGCCGGCCGGCAGGATCAACAGCCCGAGGAACCACCCCGCCAAAGTCAGCGCCAGCAGCATCCCCATCAGCACCGCGCCATCGGCGGCAAAACGCCCTAGCGCGATGGCGACGCGCGACCCGGCGGTAACCTCCTCGACCTGCCAGGGCTGGCGGCGGTTGGTGTTCGATCGCAAGTACAGCCAGCCGATCGGCAGCAGCAATGTCGTCACCACGATGCCGAGCGACACGCCGAGGAATGGCGCCGTCATCACCGGCAGATGCCCGCCGATGGCGATGACCGTGCCGCCGCCGCCATCCCCGCGCGGCAGCATATAGCGCGCCCCAACTGGTGCCACGAGCAGCAGCAGCCACAGCCCCCAACTGCGCGAATAGCGCAGCAGCGATGTGCGCAACGACGATGCAATGATGGCGTTCATGCCGTCTGGATCAGCTTGCCGCCTTCGACGCGCAGCACCGCGGCGGCGTGCGGCGCCAGTTCGTCGGACAGATGGGTCGTCATCACGACCACCGCGTCTCTGGCGCGTTCGAGGATCAGCGCCCCCAGCTTGCGCGCCGTTTCGCCGTCGAGTTCCGCTGTCGGCTCGTCTAGCGCCAGCAGCTTTGGGCTGCCGAGCAACGCCTGGGCAAAGATCAGCCGCCGCCGCATGCCGCCCGAAAAACTGGCGATGCGGTTGTTGATATCGGCGTGCAGCCCGATGGCATCGGTGATCGCGCCGAACTGGGTGTCGGCAGCCTTGGCATCGAGGCCCTTCAGCGCGGCGATATGCAGTGCGAACTCGCGTGCCGTCAGGTCGTCGGGCAACTCGACCGCCTGCGGGGCATAGCCGAGCGTGCGGCGCAGCGCCGTGCGGCCGGCGGGCAGCGCGACGCCATCCCAGCTGATCGTCCCCCTGCCCGGTTTCTCGGCGGTGGCAATCAGGCGCAACAGCGTCGATTTGCCGGCACCGCTCGGGCCGATGAGCAGGTTCAGCCCGGGCACAAACCGATGCGAAACATCGGCAAGCACCGTCTTGGCGCCATAGCGCTTGGTGATGCCGGACAGGTCGAGGCTGGTCATTGCCAAGCGTATTGCACGACCAATACGCTGGCGCAACGGCGATAGGCGGCTGCCCCAGGCTTTGCTAAGCGTCGATGGCAAGGGATATTTCGGGGTAGCATGACGGAACTGGCACTGGCGCTGACGGGGCTGCGCAAGACGTTCGACAAGGTCGCGGTCGACGATCTCGACCTGTCGGTGCGCGCCGGCGAACTGTACGCGCTGCTCGGCCCCAATGGCGCGGGCAAGACGACGACCCTGCGCATGGTCGCCGGGCTGCAGCGCCCCGATGCCGGCGGCATCCGCATCTTCGGCGTCGATGCGCGCGCCGATCCGATCGCGGCGAAGCGCCTCGTCGCCTGGCTGCCCGACGAGCCGTTGCTCTATGACAAGCTGACGCCGCTCGAATATCTCGAATTCGTCGCCGGGCTGTGGAGCGTCGATCCGGCGGTGGCGCAGACGCGGGCGGAGGATCTGCTCCAGGTACTCGGGCTGTGGGACCAGCAGGCGTCGCGGTGCGAAACCTTTTCACGCGGCATGAAGCAGAAGGTCGCGCTCGCCGGCGCGCTGATCCATGAACCGCGGCTGCTGATCCTCGATGAACCGCTGACCGGGCTCGATGCCGCCGCCTCGCGGCTGGTCAAGGATCTGCTGGCGGCGCGGGTGGCCGCCGGCGCCACGGTGATCCTCACGACGCATATCCTCGAAGTCGCCGAGCGCATGGCCGATCGCATCGGCATCATTCGCGCCGGGCGGCTGGTGGCCGAAGGCACGCTGGCGGAACTGCGCACCGCCGGCGGCCGCGACGGCGCGACACTGGAGGAAATGTTCCTGGAACTGGCGCAATGAGCAGCGCTGCCGCCGGCCCCAACCTGCTGGCACTGGTCCGCCATGAATTGCGGCTGGCGCTGCGCGATGGCGCCGGCAAGCAGCGCCGGGCGCGGATCATCGTGCTGGTCGTGCTGATGACCGTGCCGGCGCTGGCCGGCATCGGGCTGGCGATCAGCCTGGCGACCGCGCCCGATGTGCCGCGCGGCACCTTCGGCTATTTCGCCGCCGGCTGGGCCGGGTTGGTGCTGCTGATGCTGTCGGGCGCCTGTGTCTATGTGCTGCGCGCCTTTCACGACCGCGGCGATCTCGATCTGCTGCTGGCGGCGCCGATACCGCCGGCGCGGGTGCTGGCCGCGAAGTCGGTGGCGGTGCACGCGTCGGTGGCGCTGCCGATGCTGGTGCTGTCGGCGCCGTTCGTGCTGGCGTCGCTGGTGATGGGCCATGTCGGCTGGATCGGCGGCTCGCTGATGATCATCGTCGCCGCGGTGATCGCCACCTCGCTGGCCTTTGTCATCACCGGCGGCCTGTTCCGGTCGCTGGGATCGCGCCGGGCACGTATGGTCGTTCAGGCCGGCGGCGGAATCTTTGCCGCGGCCGTCGCGATCCTGGGGCAGACGCCGACGTTCATGCCCGAACGTTTCGAGGCCTTGAAGGCCGCAATCCGCCCGGCGCCGCCGCCGCCGCTCGACTGGCCGGCGCGGGCGATCTTCGGTGAAGCGCTGCCGCTGCTGGCGCTCGCGCTGCTGGCGCTGGCCTTTGCCTTCGCTGCGGCGCGGCTGGCGGCGCGCAACCTCGCCGATGCGGCGCCGATCCCGGTGCTGGCGGTGCGCAACCATGTCGCGCGGCCGTTCCGCGGTGGCGTGCTGC
>JANOCM010000457.1:0-2404 GCA_031412175.1 Alphaproteobacteria bacterium | reverse complement strand
CCTCCAATCTCGACAATGTCAGCCCCAGCAGCCGGATCCCCAGGTTCACCGGCAACAGCGATCGCAGCAATTCCCGCCCGGTTTCGGCCAGCGCCGCGCGGTCGGCGACCGGCAACGGCAGCGTGCGTGACCGCGCGACGTTGCGGAAATCGGCGTATTTGGCCTTCAGTGTCACCGTCCTGCCCTGCGCACCCGCCCGCGCGATCCGCGTCCACGCTGCGTCGATCACCGGCTCCAGCGCCAGCAGCAGCGCGGCCTCGTCGCTCAGATCGCTATCGAAGGTCCGTTCGGCGCCGACCGACTTCAATGGCCGGTCGGGGCGCACCGGGCGGTCGTCCTCACCATGCGCGGCACGGTGGAAATAGGCGGCGCTGCTGCCGAAATGCCGCGTCAATTCATCGAGGCTGCGCGCTTTCAGGTCGGCGCCGGTCAGGATTCCCATCGCTTCCATCTTTGCCGCGGTCACCGGGCCAACGCCGTGGAAGCGCTTGACCGGCAGGCCCGCGACAAATGCCGGGCCCTGCGCCGGGCGGATGACGCAAATGCCGTCGGGTTTGTTCTGATCCGACGCCAATTTCGCAATGAACTTGTTGTACGACACGCCGGCGGAGGCGGTAAGCTGCGTCTCAGCCCGGATGCGCGCGCGGATTTCGGCGGCGATGGCGGTTGCGGAACCGATGCCACGGCGATCTTCGGTGACATCGAGATAGGCCTCGTCGAGCGACAGCGGCTCGATCAACTCGGTATAATCTGCGAAAATGGCGCGGATCTGCTGCGAAACCGCGCGATAGACATCGAAGCGCGGCGGCACAAAGACGAGCGCCGGGCAACGCCGCAATGCCGTCACCGATGCCATCGCCGATCGCACGCCATGACTGCGCGCCTCATAGCTCGCCGCCGCCACCACGCCGCGCGACTGGGCACTGCCGACGGCCACCGGGCGGCCGCGCAGCGCCGGGTCGTCGCGCTGTTCAACCGACGCGTAGAACGCGTCCATGTCGATGTGGATGATCTTGCGGTCGGTCACGGCGGTGCTTTCGCCGCCCTTGTTAGCCGCTACAGGCAGCGCTTGTAATGCTGGCACGACACCGGCTTGGGGCGCGGCGGCAATTGTGTCGGGGTCGAAGCGACGGCGGCGACCTGTGGCGCGCCGGTCACCGGCACGGCAACTGGTGGCGCAACCGGGATATCGGTCGCGGCCGGTACCGCCGGTGGTGCCGCAATCGCTGCGAAGACCGGCTCACCACGGGCATCGCGTGGCACGTCGGCGTTGCTGTGCGCCTCGGGCGCCGCACCGCCGGCGCAAGCCGACAGCGCCAGCGACGCCGCAATGACGAGGATCCGCATCAGAATCGTGCCCCCACCGCGATGAATCCGCCGCCGGTATCGCCGGCAATCGAGACGCGGATGTTCTCGTCGAGGCGCTTGGTCAGCAGGAACGCCGATCCCTCGCCGATCGCTGCCCCGGCAACGACATCGTACCAATGATGATGCTTGCTCTGCACGCGCGCGAAGCCGACCGTCGCGGCGAGGATTTCGAACGGCAGCCCGGTGCGCCAGCCATAGCGCGCGTGCAGATAGCCAGCGCCGGCAAAGGCAACCGCCGTATGCCCCGATGGAAAACTTCGGCTGCCACCATTGGGGCGGGTGGAATCGATGCTGTATTTCAGCGCTTCGGTGGCCACGATGGAAACTGCGCCGGTCTCGGCAAGCTGCACGAAGCCGTTGCGGTCATTGCGCGCCAGGGTGATGACGCCGGCGGTAACCGGGATGCCAATTGCCATGACATCGGCATAATCCGACCAGAATTTGTCGCTGGCGGCGGCCGGGGCGGCGGCAGTGAGTGCAAAAACACCGCCGGCAACAAGAAAACAACGCATGAACAAGGCTCCGGACATAACGGCGACGGGCGTAGCGGCTGCCGCCGCCAATGCAAAATTACGGCGGCGTAATGCCGAGCAGTGCGAAAACCCGGGCATGGCTCGCCACCAGCAGCGCCAGCGCTACCAGCAGCGCTGCCAGGCTGATCACCAGCACCGCACCGGCGACCATGTCCTTTATCGCCTTGACCTCGGGGTGGAGCCCCGGGTGGAGCAGGTCGATCGCCGCCTCGATGGCGGCATTGACCAGCTCGAGCGCGATGACGACGGCGATAACGACGGTGACCAGCGCCCACCAGACCGGTGGCGGGCGCAGCACGACCAGCGCCACGACGGCGAGAATGGCAAAGACCAGATGAGTGCGCAGGCTGCGTTCGCGTTGCCAGCCGGCGGCGATGCCCGCCATGGCAAACCGAAGCCGATCGGCGAAGGGGCGGTTCTTCATGACCGCATCAACTCCTGCTCGGCACCGCTGCTGGTGCGGTGGTGATCCCTACGGGAATCGAACCCGTGTTTTCGCCGTG
>JANOCM010000456.1:0-2242 GCA_031412175.1 Alphaproteobacteria bacterium | reverse complement strand
CGTCGACAATCAACCCCACCCCTGCATCCCAAAACTAACTACGTGACTGGTGTTCATTCGTTTGCTCTTCTGTATTCCAGCCTGCGCTGGCATGACGATGCAAATGCACAGGGTGTGCGGCGATGCGCCCATGCTATGACTTGCGCAAACCCTTGGGAGTCGCCGGTCATGCGTGAGTATCTGAAATTCTACATCAACGGCGAATGGGTCGACCCGGCGGTGCCGGCACAGCTCGATGTCATCAACCCGGCGACCGAGGCTGTCGCCGGTGTCATCTCGATGGGCAGCGCCCGCGATGTCGACCGTGCCGTCATGGCGGCGCGCGGCGCCTTTGCCGGTTATGCGGCGACCAGCCGCGCCGACCGGGTCGAGTTGCTCCAGAACATCCTTGCCGAATATCAGAAGCGTTTCGCCGAAATCGCCGCGGCGATCACCGAGGAAATGGGCGCGCCGGGCTGGCTGGCGATGCAGGCGCAGGCCGCGATCGGCGTCGGCCATCTGATGACCGGCATCGAAGTGCTGAAAACCTATGAATTCGAGACGCTGCGCGGCTCGACGCTGGTGACCCATGAACCGATCGGCGTCTGTGCCTTCATCACGCCGTGGAACTGGCCGATCAACCAGATCGCTTGCAAGGTGGTGCCCGCCATCGCCACGGGCTGCACGATGGTGCTGAAACCTTCCGAAATCGCGCCGTTTTCGGCGATCCTGTGGGCGGAGGTCATGCACGCCGCCGGCGTCCCCGCCGGCGTCTTCAACCTGGTCAACGGCGACGGCCCGGTGGTCGGTGCCGCGATGTCGGCGCACCCCGAAGTCGACATGGTCAGCTTCACCGGCAGCACCCGCGCCGGCATCGAAGTGGCGAAGAACGCGGCGCCGACGGTCAAGCGCGTCCACCAGGAACTGGGCGGCAAATCGCCCAACATCGTCCTCGATGACGCCGATCTGCAGACAGCGGTCGCCGGCGGTGTCAAGTCGGTGATGATGAACAGCGGCCAGTCGTGCAACGCACCGACGCGGATGCTGGTGCCGGCGGCGAAGATGGAAGCCGCCAAGGCCATCGCCAGGGCGGCGGCCGAGGCAACGACGGTGGGGGCGCCCGATGGCAATGCCGCGATGGGCCCGGTGGTCAGCGAGACGCAATGGACCAAGATCCAGGGGCTGATCCAGAAGGGCATCGACGAAGGCGCGACGCTGGTCACCGGCGGCACCGGGCGACCCGAGGGCCTCGACAAGGGCTATTATGTCAAGCCGACGATCTTTGCCGATGTGAGCAACGACATGACCATCGCGCGGGAAGAAATCTTCGGGCCGGTGCTGGCGATGCTGCCCTATGCCAGCGAGGAACAGGCGGTCGCCATCGCCAACGACACCGTCTATGGCCTTGCCGCCTATATCCAGGGCGATGCCGAGCATGCCCGCCAGGTGGCGCGGTCCTTGCGCACCGGCCAGGTCAACATCAACCAGGCGCCGGGCGACATGATGGCGCCGTTCGGCGGCTACAAGCAATCGGGCAACGGCCGCGAATGGGGCGACCATGGCTTTGCCGATTTCCTGGAGACAAAGGCGATCATCGGCTGGGGCGCAGCGCAAGCGGCGGAATAGGTGGGACTTCCCCTCTCCCCGAGAGGGAGAGGGGTGGCGCGAAGCGCCGGGGTGAGGGTAAGGTGCCGCATCGACCAAACTACGACGCCGAAACGCTGGTGCCCCGGGCGCGGGTGCTGCGCGCCGACGCGACACCGGCGGAAGCAGACCTCTGGGCGATATTGCGCGGCGGCAAGCTGGGGGTGCGATTCCGGCGACAGCAGCCGGTGGGACCGTTCATTGTCGACTTCTACAGTGCGGCGGCGGGATTGGTTGTCGAGCTCGATGGCGCGGGCCACGCCGACGAGGTTGCCTATGACGCGCGGCGAACATCTTGGCTTGAGGAGCGCGGCTTGACGGTGCTGCGCTTTGCAAACGCCGACGTGCTCAAGCAACCAGCCGACGTTTTCGTCGCCATTTCGGCGGCGGTGCACACCCTCACCCCGGCGCTTTGCGCCACCCCTCTCCCTCGAGGGGAGAGGGGAAGGAAGGAAGCGAAAACATGACCATCCACACCCCCATCTGCGACCTGCTCGGCATCGAACACCCTGTCCTCCTCGCCGGCATGGGCGGCGTCTCCTATGCCGAGGTTTGCGCCGCCGTGTCGGCCGCCGGCGGCTTCGGCTCGCTCGGCATGGCCGGCATCAGCCCGCGCGGC
>JANOCM010000455.1:0-3478 GCA_031412175.1 Alphaproteobacteria bacterium | reverse complement strand
GTCGGGCAGGGCGCGGGCGATCTGCACCTTGGCGGTGTCCAGATCCTGGCGCTTGTCGGCGAGGCGGCCGATCAGGAACGATGTGCTGTTGCCATCCATGCCCAATATCTCGCGCGCACGGTCGAGCGGCAGGATCAGATAGGGCGCGCCAAGGAAGGTCGGCAGTGAATCGACGACCGTTTCGAGATGCAGGGTCGTATCGGACACCGATGCAAGTTGCAGCCGCGCCGTCGCCGGCGGCACCAGGTCGAGCCGCGCCAGGTCGGAACGGTCGGCGATGAAGCCGTCATCGGCCAGCCCCGCATCATCCACCCCGACGACGACGACATTGCCGCGGCGGCCCAGTGGCGACCGCCATGCGGCAAAGCCGACGACGACCCGGCGGAAGGTGGCGCCCGGCACATAGCGCGCGACGGCCGCGGCATAGTCTTCGTTGAAATGATCGGGAAAATCGAAGCATTCGACGGTGGCCGATGCCACCCAGAAGTCGCCGCCGAGCATCTGCGGCACTACTGCCGACGACCGCAAGAACGAGGTATAGACCGAATATTGAAACATCGCGACGACAGCCGCGACCGCGCACGACGCCAGCGTCACCATCAGGAATCGGCTGTCGCGGGCCAGCACGGCGCGCACGAACTGGAAAGGCGCTGGTTGCAGAGGCATTTTTCGGAGCATTGTCCTGGCGACATTATTTGTTAACCGCTGTGTAAGGCCGATTCTCGGCGCGCTGCGGTGGGGATGGTCACATCAAGCTTGTGATTTTGGTCACACGAATCTAGGCTGAAGCAGCGGGGGCAGGGCGGAAATGGGGGGCAGAAATGGCTGACGTTTTGCCCTCAGCGGCAGCGGATGCGGCGCGTTTCCTGCCGCCCGACCTGGCATCGCAATTCCTGCCGCGCGGCCGCCTGGTCAGGGTCAGGCGCGGCCAGGTCATCATCGCCGAAGGCACGCTGTCGACCGATGTCTACCTGATCGTCAGCGGGCTGTTGCAAGTCTCGGTGTTGTCGGCCGGCGGCCGGGAGACGATCTTTCGCACCATGGGGCCCAATGAACTGGTCGGCGAGCTGGCGGCGATCGACAATGTCGAGCGGTCGGCAACGGTGGCCGCGCTGGAAGACACGGTGCTCAGCCATCTGACGGCAGACCAGTTCCGCAAATATCTGTCGGAAGTGCCGATGGCCGGCTTCTGGATGGCGCGGCAATTGACCGATCGAGTCCGTGACCTGTCGGTGCGGACCTTTGAAATGGCGAACCTGAGCGTTGGTGGCCGCCTGCTGGCGGAACTGCTGCGGCTGGCAGCGCCGCCGCAACCGAGCAGCGACACGGCGACGATCGCCGATCTGCCGACCCACGCCGAACTGGCGGCGCGGATCGGGACCAATCGCGAAACGGTGACCCGCGAGCTGCGCAGCCTCGCGCGGCAGGGCCTCGTCGTGCAGACCGGCCGGTCGTTGGCCATCCCGTCGCTTGCCCGGCTGCAGTCGGTGCTCAAAAACCAGCAGCGGTGAGTCCCGACATGGCGGTGCCCGGCCCCCGCAGCGAACGGCGCAACCTGGCGATCCTGTTTGCCGATATCTGCGATTCGACGCGGCTGGCCGGCGGTCTCGAACCCGAGGACTATTCGGCGCTGCTCGAACGAATGCGCAGCGTGCAGGCCGCCGTCATCGCGCGCCACGGCGGCATTGTCGTGCGGATCGATGGTGACGGCATGACGTGTGCGTTCGGCTATCCCGCCGCGCTCGACGATGCCGGCCGGCGTGCCACCGAGGCGGCGCTCGACCTCCATGCCGCCATGGCGCGGATCGATCTCGCGCCCGCGTTGGCCGGCCAGTCGCTCGGCATGCATTCGGGCATCCATGCCGGCGTTGTGCTGGTGCGCGCCGGCGACCTTGTCCGCGGCAGCATCGAGATCCTGGGGGATGCGACGAACGTCGCGGCGCGGCTGTGCGACGCCGCCGCTGCCGGCGAAATCATGGTCAGCCAGTCCTGCCTGGGCAGCGACAGGCATTTCTTTGTGACGGGGCCGGAGCGGGCGGTGCCGATCAGCGGCCGCAAGACGGCGATCGCTGCCGTGCCGGTTGCCGGCCGCAGCCGGGTCACGACGCGCTATGCCGCGCGCCACCAGCGCGGCATGACACCGTTTTGTGGCCGCGCGCAGGAACTGGCGCAGCTGCACAAGGCGCTGCGGGCCAGCGGCGAGGGCGCGACCGGCCATGTGATTCTGGAAGGCCCGGCCGGCATCGGCAAGACGCGGCTGTTGTCGGAATTTCTCGACGCGGCCGAACAGGCCGGGGTCAAGGTTCATCGCGGCTATTGCGAGGCTTATCTGGGTGCCCGGCCGCTGCAGGCATTCGAACAGGTTGTCGAGGCGCTGGACGGTACCGGCAGCGCCGCCGGCGACGTTGTGCAGGCGATGCGGCGATGGGCGCAGGCGCTATCGGGGCCAACGATCCTCGCGATCGACGATTGGCAATGGGCCGATGATGCCAGCCACACGCTGCTGGCCGATATCTGCCGTGTCGCGGCGGCGCCGCTGATGATCCTGCTCGCCACCCGCCCGGAGACGGTGCCCGCCCCCGATGACGGCCAGCGCACCGTGATCGCAGTCGGGCCGCTGAGCGACGCGGAAGCGCAGCAAGCGATCGATGGCCTGCTGCGCACCGGTGACCCGTTCCAGGTCGATCGCATCCGCAAACTGGCCGGTGGCAGCCCGTTGTTCATCGAGGAATTGTGCCACGCCCGGGCGGACGTCGTGCGCGACGGCGACCTGGCGAACGGCAACGCGTGGCTCGAAAGCCTGGTGCAGGCGCGGTTCGACGCGCTGGCAGCCGAACCGGCGCAACTGGTCCGCATCGCATCGGTGATCGGCCACATGATCCCGACCGCGCTGTTCGCCGCCTTGACCGGCATCGGCCCCAACCATCCCGCCCTCGAAGACCTCGGCGCCAGCGATTTCCTCTATCCCGGCGAGATCGAGGGCACGCTGCGCTTCAAGCACGCGCTGACCCGCGATGCCATCTACCGGATCATCGGTCTTGAAGAACGGCAACAGCTGCACGCGCTGGTGGCGGAGCGGCTGGAAGCCTTTGCCGGGCAGGAAGGCGACGGCGAATATGTCGATGCGCTGGCCTATCACCACGCCGCCTGCGGCCATGACGATCAGGCCATCGATTATGCCACGCGCGCCGGCGACCGGGCGATGGCGATCGCTGCTCTCGATCGCGCCCAGGCCCAATATCGGCTGGCGCTCGATCTCGCCGGCCGCCGCCAGATGGACCCCGGCAAGCTGACCAGCCTGATCGTCAAGTTCGGGCGTGCTTCGGTCGTCGATCCATCGGCCGAACAGCTGGAAACGCTCACCGCAGCCGCCACACTGGCGGCGCGCGGCGGCAATGGCGAAGGCGTCATGATGGCCGAATACTGGCTGGGCGCCATCAACTATGGGCTGGGCAACGCCGGCGAATCGATCCGGCAT
>JANOCM010000454.1:0-2721 GCA_031412175.1 Alphaproteobacteria bacterium | reverse complement strand
GCCGGCCGCGCGCCCGAACAGGCGGTGCCGCTCGCCGTGCCGGTGCCGGTGTACCTGACCTATTTCACCGCGACCGAGGACGGCTTTCGCGATGATGTTTACGGGCGGGATGAATAACTCCCCCTCCCTGAAAGGGAGGGGGCCGGGGGGAGGGTGCTTTGAGCGCCTCCCCCCGGCGTCACTCACCGCCCGAAGCGATCGAGCGTCATCACCTTATTCCACGCCGCGACGAAATCGCGGGTGAACTTTTCCTTGCCGTCGTTGGCGGCATAGACTTCGGCGACCGCGCGCAGTTCGGAGTGCGACCCGAACACCAGGTCGACCGGCGTTGCCGTCCACTTCAACTTGTCGGTGGCGCGGTCATGGCCTTCGTAGATGCCCTCGGTGCCGGGCGCCTTGACCCATTTCGTCGACATGTCGAGCAGGTTGACGAAATAGTCGTTGCTCAGCGTGCCGGGCCGCGCCGTGAACACGCCATGCGCGGCGCCGCCGGCATTGGCGTTGAGGCTGCGCAAGCCACCGACCAGCACGGTCATTTCCGGCACCGTCAGGGTCAGCAGATTGGCGCGATCGACGAGCATTTCCGCCGGCGACAGGCGATTGCCGGTGCCGAAATAGTTGCGGAAACCATCCGCCTGCGGCTCGAGCGCCGCAAACGACTGCACATCGGTCTGCGCCTGGCTGGCATCGGTGCGCCCCGGCTGGAACGGCACCTGGACATCCTGGCCGGCCAGCTTTGCGCCCTGTTCGACAGCAGCACCGCCGGCAAGGACGATGAGATCGGCCAGCGAGATCTTCCGGCCGCCGGGGGCGGTGCGGTTGAAATCCTTCTGGATCGTCTCGAGCGTCGTCAGCACCTTCGCCAGTTCGGCCGGGTTGTTCGCCTGCCAGTCCTTTTCAGGTGCCAGCCGGATGCGCGCGCCGTTTGCACCGCCACGCATGTCGGTACCGCGGAAGCTCGCTGCCGACGCCCAGGCCGTCCGCACCAGTTCGGGCACGGTCAGCCCCGACGCGAGCACCCTGGCCTTCAGCTGCGCGACATCATCGGCATTGAC
Source organism: Alphaproteobacteria bacterium (assembly GCA_031412175.1). Classification (GTDB taxonomy): domain Bacteria; phylum Pseudomonadota; class Alphaproteobacteria; order Sphingomonadales; family Sphingomonadaceae; genus Sandarakinorhabdus. Next base: position 1,666 of record JANOCM010000454.1, on the reverse strand, counting down.
CAGCGGGTGATCGACGGCGGGCACCGGATCCTGCCACGACAGCGATTCCTTGGGGACTTCGCTGCCGAGATAGCGGGCGATCGGCCCCATGTCGCGGTGGGTCAGCTTGTACCAAGCCTTGGCGAACGCCAGCTCGAATTCGGCCGGGTTCTTCTGGAAACGCAGCGCGATCTTGCGATACGCCGGGTCTTCCTTCAGCGCGAGATCGGTGGTGAACATGATCGGCGCATGGCTTTTCGTCGGGTCGTGGGCATCGGGCACGGTGCCGGCGAGCGCGCCGTTCTTGGGCACCCACTGCACCGCGCCGGCCGGGCTCTTCGCCTGCACCCAGTCATGCGCGAACAAATTCTGCAGATACTGCATCGACCAGGCGGTCGGCGTCGACGTCCAGGCGCCTTCGAGGCCGCTCGTCGTCGCGTCGACACCGGAGCCGGTGCCGCAGCTGTTGGTCCAGCCCATGCCCTGCGCTTCGACCGCGCCGGCCGCCGGCGCGACACCGACGCACTTGTCCGGCGCGCGGGCGCCATGCGCCTTGCCGAAGGTGTGGCCACCGGCGATCAGCGCCAGCGTTTCCTCGTCGTTCATCGCCATGCGGCCAAAGGTTTCGCGGATGTCGCGCGCTGCCGACACCGGATCATGGTTGCCGTTGGGGCCTTCCGGGTTGACGTAGATCAGCCCCATCTGGACGGCGGCAAGCGGGTTCTTCAGCTTGCGGTCGCCGCTATAGCGCTTGTCGTCGAGGAACTTGGTTTCCGGGCCCCAATAGACGAGGTCCGCCTCCCAATCGTCGGTGCGGCCGCCGCCATAGCCGAACGTCTTGAAGCCCATCGATTCAAGGCTGACATTGCCGGCGAGGACCATCAGGTCGGCCCAGGAAATCTTGCGGCCATACTTCTGCTTGACCGGCCACAGCAGCCGGCGTGCCTTGTCGAGATTGGCGTTGTCGGGCCAGCTGTTGAGCGGTTCGAAACGCTGCTGGCCACCGCCGGCGCCACCGCGGCCATCGGCGGTGCGATAGGTGCCGGCGCTGTGCCACGCCATGCGGATGAAGAACGGCGCATAGCTGCCGTAATCGGCCGGCCACCACGGCTGCGACGTCGTCAGCACGGCAGCGATGTCGGCCTTGACCGCCTTCAGGTCGAGCGTATTGAATTCGGCGGCATAGTCGAAACGCCCAAGCGGGTTGGATTCGACGGCATTCTGGCGCAGCGGCTTGAGGTCGAGCAGGTCGGGCCACCAGAACTGGTTCGACAGCGTCTTTTCCTGCGCCATCGCCGGTGTCGGGGTCTGGGCCAGGGTGGCGGCCGGCGCCAGCGCGACCAGCAGCGTCGACATCAAAAGCAACGATTTCCTGTGCATCTCACTCTCTCCCCTGGGGCACGAATGGTGCCCGATGGATGTGACCATGCCGGAACAAATGTCATTGCGGGAAATCAATTTTCCCGGTTAGCGTAAGCGAAAATTTGAATGTGAGCAGCGATCGCAGTGGCGGCGGGCTGTCCTACAGGCGCCGGTTCGGGCTAGGCTGCGACCGCTGCCGCTCTTTGACATCGTGATCGCGAAAGATAGCCTTGCAGGATGTTGTCCCCTCACGCGCAAAAACGGCCGAAACGGTAAACTTCGTCAACTTCCAGATTTCGTCGATTCAATCAGGTTATTGATATTC
>JANOCM010000453.1:0-3346 GCA_031412175.1 Alphaproteobacteria bacterium | reverse complement strand
CATGACCGCGGCCGGCGCCATCACCGCGACGACGCTTTCCGCCGCCGCCGGCATCACCGGCACCGGAGCCAGCATCGCCAGCGACAGCACCACCGCCGGCACGACGCTGACGCTCGATGCCACGGCCGGCGACCTGACGCTTGGCACCGCCCGCAGCGACGGTGCCGTGGCGCTCACGGCGACCGGCGCTGCCGCCTTGCAGCGTGGCATCACCGCCGGCGGCGACCTGACGCTGACCGCGGCCAGCATTGCCCTCGCTGCCAACGCCACCGCCACCCAAGCCGCCGGCGGCGCGGTGGCGATCACCGCGCGCGGCGGCGCCATCACCGGCGGCAGCGGCCTGACGCTGACGTCGGGTGCCGGCCGCACGCTGGCGCTGACCGCGCTCGGCACCACCGGCAGCATCGGCCTTGGCGCCACCAGCAATGTCAGCGCCGGCAACGACATCACCATGGCCGCCACCGGCACTGTCGCCGTCGGCAGCGTGACTGCCACCGGGCGCAACATCACGCTGACCGGCGCCGACGCCGGCATCGGCGGCACCATCCGCGCCGCCCAGATCAACCTCGTCAACAGCGGCGCCGGCGTCATTCGCATCGGTGACACGCCGCTCGGCAACGAGGCCGAATTCGCCGCCGTCCCCGCCGCGCATTTCGACCTGACCAGTGCCGAGGTTGCGCGCCTCGAAACCGTCGCGCTCGTCATCGACAGCCGCAGCCGCAACATCGTCATCGGCGCGCTGCCGGTGCTCGCCGCCACCGGCTCGAGCACCTTCACGCTGCGCAGCCTCGGCCGCATCGATCTGCTCGGCCGCATGGTCGCCACCGGATCGGCGGCGGCCCGCGTCTTCACCCTTGGCGGCGATGGCAGCGCCACCGGCAAGGCCAGCGTCATCCGCATCGCGACGACCGCCGGTGACGGTGGCCGGTTGCTCACCGATGGTGCGGTCATCACGCTCAATGGCGATCGGATCGGCGCCGGCTATGATGCCAATCTGCTCGCGCCGATCGGCCTCGCACCGGCCGCCGGTACGACGCCGGGTGTCGACGATGTCGTGGCGCGCTTCATCTCGCAGCCGAATTCGGCCCTCTATGCCGCCAATCTCAACGGCCAGCCGCAATATACCGATCCGCTGGTCATCAGCGCGCGTGCCATGGCGGTCAACTACGGCCAGTTTGCGGTGTTCCAGAACAGCGGCCAGCCGGGGCTCAACGCCGGCGTGGTGCTCGGCAGCTTCGGGGCGGGCGGCAATCCGCCGGCGCTGACGCTGACCGCCAGCGCGACTGTGGTGCCCAACGGCTTTGCCATCTTCGGCACGATCAACGGCATCAGCGGCGCCGGCACCTCGCTGCTCGGCCCCGATGGCATCACTGTCGCCGGCCCGGTCAGCCGCGGCAATGCGCGTGCCAATGGCTGCCTGATCGGATCGTCGGGCGGCGGCTGCCTGTCGGCGTCGCTGGCGCAGCCGGTGCTGGTGCTGTTCGACAGCAAATCGGAAATCTTCCGGGTCAGCGACAATCTGGCGCTGCCGTTCGATCCGCTGGTCGGCACCAGCAACGAGGCGCTGTTCTCCGATATTGCCGGGCTCGATATCCCGGCCGATGACTTGCCGCCGCCATGCCCGCCGGGCAATTCGACCAGCTGCGTCGACCAGGGGACCAAGAAATGATCGCGCCGCGCCTGGTTCTTGCGGCGATCGGCCTTGCGGTGCTCGCCACCCCCGGGTCGGCGCGGCAACCGCTTGCCGATACCTTCATCGCCGGCCGCGACGCCAATGGCGAACCCTGTGCGGCGTCGCGCAGCTGGAACGATCCCGGCGCCCCCGATCCCTTTGCCAAGGCTTTCGCCATCACCTGCCGCGGCGTTGCCGCCAGCCGCCGCCAGGGCACCGCCTATGCCTATCCGGCCGCTGCCCCCGCCGCCCCCGCAGCGCTGTGCGGCGCACCGGTCAGCCAGCCGATGACCGGCATCGGCGCGGTGGAAACGCGCGCCTGCTTCGATCCGGCGCTGGGCGTGCCCGTCACGGTGATCCGTTTCCGCCAAGGCGGCTATACCTATGTCGGTTCGGCAGTGGCGACGGCGGTCGGCCCGCTCGAGGTCGCGTTGCGCGTCATCGCCGGCCGCGCCGCGCCGCCGGCCAGCCGCGACGTCACGGTCACTGCGTCCGTCGACACCGCCAAGTTGCCGGCCGCGCCGCCGCCGCCCGCCGAAGGCCTTGCCGGCAGCGATGCCGATCGGCTCGACGCCGCCGCAGCGCTGCAGGCCGGCATCGCGCTCAATTATCGCGGGCTTTATATCGAGGCATCGCGCCTGCTCAACGATGCCATCAGCCGGCTGCCGGCGGGCGCCTCGCCGCTGACCCGCGCCGAATTGCAGCTCGAGGCAGCGCTCGCCGATTCGAACATCAGCCAGTTCGATGCCGCCGCCGAACATTTCGCTTCGGCCGCTGCCTTGCTGAAGGGCGCCAGCGATCTCGATCGCGCTGCGTTCCTGCAAACCAAGACCGCGACCTATCGCGGGCTCGACCTGATCAACCGCCGCGACTGGAAGGCGGCGATCGTCGCGCTCAGCGATACCGGCCAGGCGCAGCAGCCGCTCACCGATCCGGCCGTGCTCAGCGCGCTCAACCAGCCGGCGAGCAGCGGTGCGGCGGCGTCGCTGTCATCGACCGACAGCAAGCAACTGTCGCGGCTGCTGGTCGAGGCGCAGCGCAACTGGGCGCGCAGCGTCGCCTATCTGGCGACCGGCGACACCGCGCGCAGCCGGGCGGCGCTCGATGAAACAAAGCCTTATGTCGGCCAGTTGCAGCGCAGTGTCAGCCCCGAAGCCGTGGCGGCGCTGAAATCGCGCATCCAGCGCCAATATGGCCGCATCGCGGCCCGCGAGGGCAAGATCGGCGACGCCATTGCCGAATTCGATTGCGCGCTGGCGGCGTTGCAGGGCGAACGGCCGCAGGCCGCCAAGCCGTGCCCGCTGGAAAGCGACGTCGCGGTGCGCGGGCGCAGCGAGGCGAATTTCAGCGCCGGGCCGCTGATCGCCGAAACCCAGCTCGAACGCGCCAGCCTGCGCGCCCGCGCGCCCGGCGTCAGCGATGCCGATGTGCTCAAGGAATATGACATCGCGGTCGATTCGCTGATCCGTTCCGGCGCCGCCGGCGGCAGCGTGCAGCCGTCGATGGAGGCGTATCTCGACCTGCTGTCGCGGCTCCATGCCAAGGCACCGAGCGCCGATCTCGAACAGCGCTTCTTCCGCGCCATCCAGGCGGTCGGCGAACCGGCCATCGCCCGCCAGGTCGCGCAGTTGCAGACGATCGTCACCGCCAGCGGCGGGCTGGGCGCCAAGGCGC
>JANOCM010000452.1:0-3336 GCA_031412175.1 Alphaproteobacteria bacterium | reverse complement strand
GGTTTGCCGCTGCTTTTGCCAGCATCGACATAACGGATCATCGTGTCGACGATGAAGCGCGACGAGTAGTAATCTTTCGGCAAATGCGCCGGCTTGCCGTCCTCGGTCCACGCTGCCTTGTCATACAGCAGCAGATTGGGCTTTTCCTCGAAATTGTCGGCGCCCGACTGGCCGAGCGCAAAGGCGCGATCATAGCCTTTGGCCGTCGGCAAATTGGTTGGCCGGTTGCCAAGGTGCCATTTCCCGGCGAGGTAGGTGCGGTAGCCGGCGGTACGCAACTGGTCGGCAATGGTGACGACGCGATCATTGAGCTCGGCGTCATAGCCGGGGCGGCCGCGATGTTCCGGCGGGATCGTCTCGGGCATGTTGCCCAGACCAGCGCGGTGGTTGCCGACGCCGGTCTGCAGCATGGCGCGCGTCGGCGCGCAGCTGCCGGCGACGTGGAAGTTCGAAAAGCGCACGCCTTTCGCCGCCAGCGCATCGATGTTCGGCGTCGCGATTTCGCCGCCATAGGCGCCGACATCGGTAAAGCCCCAGTCGTCGGCAAGCAGGATGACGATGTTGGGGCGGGCCGGCGCGACCGGCGCAGGCACCGGGGCCGCGGCGGTGGCGAGCAGCAGTGCCGTCGCACCAAGCCCCAGCCGGTTCATGCCGTCAACGACCCGAGGCAGCCCGTCGCCGCCAGCAGCGGTGCCAGCCGGGCGCGGGCGTCGTCGGGCAGCGCGCCATGGTGGCGCCGCAGTTCGGCGAGGCATTTGGCCTGGTAACGGAAGCTGCCCTGGTTGTAGTCATGTCCCATGGCGGTGAGGCTGACCGTGTCGGCACCGGCGGCGATCGCCGCATCATTGGCGACGAGAAACGGCAGATAGACAGCCCCGATGATGCCGAGCAGCGCCGTCACCACTGGCGCCAGCGGTGCGTCGGACGCATCCCATTCGCCGTCGATGCCGCTCATGTCGTCGACATGGAGCAGCCAGCGCAAGCTGTAGGGGTAATCGGCGCGCAGCATCGCCTCGGGCGTCGGATCGACGCCGAGCTGCGAGACCTGGCCATAAAGCCCGAATTCGGCGAGTGACGGCCGCGTGCCGAACAGGCAGTGGCGCGTCGTGATGTGCGCCTCCAGCGCGGCCATCACGGCACGCGTCGAGGCCTCGATCAGCGGAAAATTCGCTTCGGTGCAGCCAACGATCGCCATCCGCGCCACCTGGCGGGCGCGGAACATTTCCGCCGCCGCCTGCGAGCGATCGAGGCCGCCGCCCTTCATCTGGTCGAACGCCAGCCAGCGGCTCATCTGGATCTGGTCGACGTCGCGCAGCCAGCGATAGCCGAACATCGCCTTGGTCAGCCATTCATCGGCGAAATCCTCGATCAGCGCGGCGAGGAACGCCTGCGCCGGATCGGGCGGCACGATCGAACGTTCGGGATGACGCGCCTCGAGGTCGTGGATCAGCGGTGTGGAATCGTTGCGAAAGCTGCCATCGGGGTATTCGAGCACCGGGATCACCGGCGCCTTCACCTTCGACCCAGCGATCGCCATCGCCTCCGGCCCGTGCACCCAGCGGTGCGGCAGCCGGCGATAGCGAAGCACGGCGCGCACCTTCATCGAATAGGGCGATCCGAGCGCGCCATAGAGGATATAGGGGTCCGTCGTCACAGCAACTTCCTCGTCGTGATGGCGGCGCTGCCGGCCGGCAGGTCGATCATCATGCCATCTTCGCCGATGGTGATCGGACCGGCAAAATGTTCGGCAGCGTCGCCGAGGAACGCCGGATAGGCAAAGGCCAGCGGCAGCGGCGGCACGATATGGTTGAGCAGCAGCGCCTTCACGCCCGCTGCCTGCGCCGCATCGGCGGCCTGTTCGGGCGAGGCATGGTAATCGAGGATGTCGCGGGTGATCTGCGCGGTATTAGCCTGGCCGGCCTTGGCCAGCGCCGAGGTAAGGATTTTCACCAGTTTAGGCTGCAGCGCCTCGTGCACCAGCAGGTCGGCGCCCTTGGCGGCGCGGACCAGCGACGGGGAAGGCGCTGTGTCGCCGCTCAGAACCACCGACCGCCCCTTATAGTCGAAACGATAGCCGACCGCAGGCCGGACCGGCGTGTGGTTGACCGGAAAGGCGGTGATCTTCACGCCATCGGCATCCACCACCACGACCGGCGCATCGGCAATGGTAAAGGGCAGTGCAACGCCGCCCGCACCCGATGGCGGCATGATCTGCGGCCCGTGATGGGCAGTGCGATAACCATTGTCGAGATTGTAAGCAGCGTTGAAGCCGGCGACGACCTGGTCGACCCCCGGTGGGCCGTGGATCGGCAGCGGGCTGGTGTTCGATCGCCCCGACCAGCGCAGCAGCATCAGCGGGCCCAGGCCATCGATATGGTCCGAATGGAAGTGCGTCAGGAATAGGCCTTCGATGCGGCCGAGCGGCAGGCCGAGCTGGTTGAGCTTGCGCGTGCCGCCCTCGCCGGCGTCGACCTGATAGATGTGGCGGCCGGCGATCACGATCGTGCACGGGCCGGCGCGGGTCGGGTCGGGCAGGGGGGAGCCGCTGCCGCAGATGATGACGTGCAGGCCGTCCGCCAGCCCGGCGGTAACGTCGCGGCCGACGCGTTCGGCAGCGATACGCTCCAGCGCCATCGCGCCGAGCTGTGGCTGGAATAGCTTGATCCCGATGCCCGCCATCAGCGCGAGCGCGCCTGCGCCCAGTGCCAACTTGCCGATCAATCGCATGACATCCACCCCGATAACTCTACAAATGATGCACCCTGAATATGGCACTTTCAATGCCGAAATATTGCCAGCGGCCAAAAGCGCGCCTAGGCTGCCGCCACTTCAGGGGAGGAACGGTTTTGCGCAATGTCATGCGGGTCGTCATCGGGCTGGTCGGCCTGTTCAACGTGGCTATCGGGGTCGCCTTTCTGGTGGCGCCGCTGAAGCCGGCGGCAGCATTCTTCCTGTCACCGATCGGCAGCCAGGGCATGGCCACCTTGCGCGCCGATTTTCCCGGCTTTTTCATCGGCGCGTCGGTGTTCGCGCTGCTCGGCGCCTGGCGTGGTGAGGCGCGGCCGCTGCTGGTGCCGATGCTGATGCTCGGGATCGCATTGTTCGGTCGGGTGATCTCGATCCTCATCGACGGCATGGCGCCGACGGCGATCCAGCCGATGACGGTGGAGGCCGTAATGATCGGCGTGCTAGCGCTTGGCTACCGACGCTTTTCGGCGCGCTGATTCGGGGCCATGCTGGGCGCAGACGGGGGACGATGATGAAGAAGTGGCCGATTGTCCTGCTCGGCACCACGGCGGCGCTGGCGGCGGGCGTCTTCGTCTCACGCGACTATAT
>JANOCM010000451.1:0-1910 GCA_031412175.1 Alphaproteobacteria bacterium | reverse complement strand
CTGAAGGCCAAGCAGAAGCTCAAGGGCTATTACGGTGATGTCACCGAAAAGCAGTTCCGCGCCACCTATGCCGCCGCGGTGCAGATGAAGGGCGACACCTCGCAGAACCTCATCGGCCTGCTCGAGCAGCGGCTCGACATGGTGGTCTATCGCGCCAAGTTCGCGCCGACGATCTTTGCCGCGCGCCAGATCGTCAACCATGGCCACATCCTGGTCAACGGCCGCCGCTGCAACATCGCGTCGGCCAAGGTCAAGCCGGGCGACACCGTCGAACTGGGCGCCAAGGCCAAGGACATGGCGCTGGTCATGGAAGCGCAAGGCCTCAGCGAGCGCGACGTGCCGGAATATGTCGCGGTCGAAGGGCCCAAGGCGACGTATGTGCGCGTGCCGACGCTCGACGAAGTGCCCTATCCGGTGAAGATGGAACCCAATCTGGTCGTCGAATTCTATTCGCGCTAAGCGACGGTTTCACCGCCACACGGAAAAGCCCGGGCCAACGCCCGGGCTTTTTCTTGGGTGCGCACGCTCGCACGCCACTCCCCTTGCCGCACCGGCCATCCGCTGCTACCAATTGTCGTAACAGTGGCTTGGCCGCTGTCTTTCCCGGGCCTTCGTCCTGTCGCCATGCCATGGCGATGTTTGGCGAAAGGCCTTGCGAACAATACTACCCGGCCGGGGTCGAGGCCGGCGATTCTAGGGGCCTGATGATCGAGACGCCAACATATCCAGTCGAGACCGCCCGTCGGGCGGAACCGGCATGGACGGCGTCGCGCGCAGACCCGGCATTTGATTTCTTGAACCCATCCACATTCGTCCGGGCCGCCGCATCGCGCGCGCCCGGCACCACCGATATGCGCCGCGCCCGCCCCGCAGGGGCCCGCTGCCGCGCCATGGAGCACCATAATGTCACTACGCATGCTGATCGACGCCCGCCACCCGGAGGAGACCCGGGTCGCCGTCGTCAACGGACAACGCATCGAGGAGTTTGACTTCGAAGCTGCCGACAGGAAGCAGCTGAAGGGCAACATCTACCTCGCCAAGGTCACCAGGGTCGAACCGTCACTGCAGGCAGCGTTCGTCGAATATGGCGGCAACCGCCACGGCTTCCTGGCCTTTTCGGAAATTCACCCCGACTATTACCAGATCCCCCGCGAAGACCGCGAAGCGCTGCTGCGCGAGGAGGCCGAATACGCCGCCGAAGACGATCATCACGATGACGAGCTCGACGAGAACGGCGAGCCCAAGACCGAGGACGTCGCCGAAACCGGCGGCCAGCACGACGAGCCGACCGACGCGCTGCGGAGGAAGCGCCAGTCGCTGCGCCGCCGCTACAAGATCCAGGAAGTCATCCGCCGCCGCCAGGTGCTGCTGATCCAGGTGGTGAAGGAAGAGCGCGGGTCGAAGGGCGCGGCGCTGACCACCTATCTCAGCCTCGCCGGCCGCTATTGCGTGCTGATGCCCAACACCGCGCACGGCGGCGGCATTTCGCGCAAGATCTCCAATCTTGCGGATCGCAAGCGGCTGAAGACGATCATGGCCGAACTCAAACTGCCGCAGGGCATGGGCGCCATCGTACGCACCGCCGGGCTGAAGCGCAGCGCCGAGGACATCCGCCGCGATTTCGACTATCTGACGCGGCTGTGGGACGAAATTCGCGAAAAGACCCTGGCGAGCGCTGCACCCGCGCTGATCCACCAGGATTCGGACCTGATCAAGCGCGCCATCCGCGACATCTATCACCGCGACATCGAACAGGTGCTCGTCGAAGGCGCCGAAGGTTTCGAGGCGGCATCGCGCTTCATGGCGATGCTGATGCCCGGCCATGCCCCCAAGGTCGTCGAATATTCCGACAATGTGCCGCTGTTCCAGCGCTTTGGCGTCGAACAGCAGCTCGAGGGCATGTACCAGCC
>JANOCM010000450.1:0-1878 GCA_031412175.1 Alphaproteobacteria bacterium | reverse complement strand
TTGGTGTGGAAATCGAGCGCGGCATCGGTCCATTCGAGCCCGCAATGCGCGTACAGCCGCCGGCTCTGCGCCTCCTGGTCGGCGACCAGTTCTTCATATTGCAGCTGCAGGATGCGGCCGGGGAACAGCCGGTCCCAATACGCCATCAGCCGGTCGAACCGCGCATAATAGCGCGCCGTATCAAGCAGATCATGGCTGTAGGTGTAATAGGTCGATGTGGTGGCAAACAGGTTCTTGTAGTTGCTCCACACCGCATCCATCGGGTGGCGGCGCAGGCAGACGATGCTGGCGTGCGGCAGCGCCCGGGCGAGATGGCCGATATACATGAAATTCGCCGGCAATTTGTCGATATAGCGGCCATCGGCGCGGCGACGGTGGAGCTCGGCGCGCGCTGCATACAGGCGGCCGACGTCGAAAGGCGCGAGGCCGCCCGACACGGCGATGGTTTCGGGATCGAGGACGATGCGTGAAGGCGTGGCGGCGAGCTGCTTGACCGCCAGCGGCATCGCCTGCAGCTCGCCGGCGCTGTGGACATCGGCGTGCGACGACAGGATGCGATCGACGAGCGTCGTGCCGGTGCGCGGTATCCCGGTGATGAAGATCGGGTCGGCGTCTTCATAGCCAGGCCCTGTGAAGAAATCCGGCTGGGCAAAGCCGGCTTCGATTGTATCGAAAATCGCCGCGTCCTGGCTGAAGTCATAACCAAGCTGCGCTTTGTGAGCGCGATTGGCGGCGTCGAGGTGGGCAAAGGCCGGTGCTGCCTGGCCGAGATCTTCATATTCCTTGGCGAGCGCATAGCGGATCCGCAACGCGTCGTCGTCGGAAACACCACGCGCCAGCACCGTTTCCATCCGCTCGACATGGTTCGCCGCCGGCGCCGCCTTGGCGAGGCCGGCCAGCGCGAAATGCGCCGGGCCATGGTCCGGCACGCGCGCCAGGATTTCCTCATATTGCGCCGCCGCCTCGGCGGTGCGGCCGAGAAAGCCGAGTTCGAGCGCCATGTTGGTGCGATAGGCGATATTGTCGGGGTCCATCGCCACGGCGGGTTCGAAATTGCGCAGCGCCGCTTCATGGTCGCCGAGCCGCGCCTGGACGCAGCCGATGGTATCGAAGCTCAGCGGGTCTTTGGGCCCCAGCGCTTCGGCGGCCAGCGCCGCGTCGCGCGCCTCGCCATCGCGGCGCAATATGGTCAGCAGCCGGGCGCGCTGGGCGTGATATTCGGCCTTTGGGTGGCGCGCGACTGCCGCGTCCATGCCGGCGAGGCCAGCGCCGATCTGCCCCAGGATCGAATCGGCGAGGCCGGCGAGGAACAGGCCTTCGGCGGCGTCGGTGGCGACGTCGGACTGCGCCAGCGTGAGCGCGATCTCGCGCGCGGCCGCGGTTTCGCCGCGGCCGATGGCGGCCCGCGCGGCGACAATGCGGGGATCAGGCAATTGCGGCCGAAAAGCTGGAAACGCGCTCGATCAGCCAGAAACAGCCGATGATGCCGGCGCCGTACAGCGCTGCCTGGCGGAACGCCGTGCCCTGCCCCGCCGCCCGCGCCAACGCGAACAGCCCGAGCACCCCGGCGACGAACGCCAGTTGCCCGAGTTCGACACCGATGTTGAAGAATACCAGCCCCGGCAGCCGTTCGGCATCGGGAACGCCGACTTCGCCGAGCGCGGTGGCGAAACCGAGGCCGTGGAGCAGCCCGAAGGCACCGACGACGATCATGTAGCGGCGGCAGCTCGCGGTATTGTCGCTGGCCTTTGCCAGCAGCGCCTCGCGCGCCATGAAGGCGATCGACAACGCGATCACCGCCTCCACCGGCGGCACCGGCACATGGACGACATCAAAGAAGGCGAGCGCCAGCGACAATGAGTGCCCGATGGTGAAGAC
>JANOCM010000449.1:0-5387 GCA_031412175.1 Alphaproteobacteria bacterium | reverse complement strand
GACGACGCTGCGCAAGCGTTCGGGATCGATCTCCTCGGCCAGCAGCGCATCGAGCGAATCGCCGAGCGCGTCGCCGAGCCGCAGCGCCTCGACCGCGCTGCGGCCGATCTCGCGGCCGCCGGGCATGGCGCGCACCAGCCGCGCGAGTTCGAGCCGGCGCTGCAAGGCCGGCACCGCCGGGGCGATCGGCGTCTCGCCGCCGGCGAAGCGATCGAAGCTGTCGTCGCCGATATCACCCACCGGCGTCAGCCGCGGCAGCAGCAGGCCCTTGCGGCCCGACAGGCGGACAAAGGCATCGGTCAGCGCCCGCGCGGCGCGGCGGTTGGGCAGCAGTACATGCGTGCGCGCCAGCGCCAGCGGATCGTCGCCGCAACGTGTCAGAAGCCCCTGCGCCAACGCGTCGACAAACGCGACGTGCGGCGGAATCGAGAACAGGGCGCGGGCCGGCACCGCCTTCGCATCAGCGACGAGGATTTCAGGCTGTCGCAAGCAGGCCTTCTGTCTCGCCGACGCTCGCCGGGGTGCCGACGTGGAACCACAGGCCCTGGTGGACGGCACCGTACAGCCGGCGTTCGGCGAGCGCCTTGTTCCAGGCGCGCCACATCGAGAATGGCTCCGGCGTTTCGCCGTCGAACAGCCGCTTCGAAATCAGCTGGATGCCCGAGAACACGAACGGCGCGATGCGGAATTCGCCGCGCGGGGTGATGACCCCGTTGGGATCGAGGTGAAAATCGCCGCGGCCTTCATAGCCCGTCGCGCGCGCCAGCGGCACCAGCAGCAGCAGCGCGTCCATCGCATCGGCGTCCCAGCGCTGGGCAATCAGCCGCAGCGTATCGGCACTGCCGTCGATCCACATATTGTCGGCGTTGATGACGAAGAACGGATCGGCATCGATCAGCGGCAGCGCCTTGGTAACGCCGCCGCCGGTTTCGAGCAGTTGCGCGCGTTCGTCCGACACCGTGATCGCCAACGGCCCCGGCCGGGCGGCGACCGCGGCGTCGATCTGGTCGGCGAAATAATGCGCGTTGACGACGGCATTGGCGATACCCGCCGCCTCTACGCGATCGAGCGCGCGGTCGAGCAGGGTACGCCCGGCAACCTCGACCAGCGGCTTGGGGCGCGTCGCGGTCAACGGCCGCATGCGCTTGCCCAAGCCGGCGGCGAGCACCATCGCGGTGGCGGGCATCGCGACATCGACATGCGGGCGGATGGCGAGCGGCGGGCGGTTGTTCATGCCGAAACCTTCACACCGTGCCGCGCCGCTGCCGGGACATGGTCGGCAAACCAGGCCGCCACCGGCGCCAGCGCCGGGCTTTGCAGGTTGCGCGTCACCAGTTCCCACAGCCGCGGGTGGAACGCCGGATAGCCGGCCTTGCCATCGCGGATATAAAGCCGGGTGAAAACCCCCAGGATCTTGATGTTCCGCTGCGCGCCGAGAATGTCATAGGCGGTGCGGAAGGCGGCTTCGTCGATGCCGTGCCGCGCAGCGATATAGCGATCGAGCATCGCCGCTTCGAGCTCCGGCGACACGATTCTGCGGATATCCTGCAGCAGCGAGGCGAGATCATAGGCCGGGTGGCCGGCAAGCGCATCCTGGTAATCGAGCAGGCCGAGCCCGCGCAGGCCGGGGCGATCGATGACCATCAGATTGTCGGCATGATAATCGCGCAGCGTCAGCACGCGCGGGGCCCCGAGCACCGCCGGCCATAGCGGCGCCCAGGCGGCGTCATAGCCGGGGGCTTCGGCAATCCCGACGGCAGGCAGGTACCAATCAGGAAACAGCCGCGCTTCGCGCAGCAGTTCGGGCTCGTCATACGGCGCGACATCCGGCGCCGGATGGCGGTGCAGGTCGGCGAGGATATCGACCGCGGTTTCATAGACGGCGCGCTCGCGGGCCGGCGCCCGCGCCAGCAACGGCGTGGCACGATCATCGCCGAAGTCTTCGAGCAGGATCAGGCCCCGGTCGAGATCGGCGGCAATCGCTTGTGGCGCCGAAAAGCCGAGCGCATCGAGCTGCTTGCCGATGGCGAGGAAGGGTCGCGAATCCTCCTTGTCGGGGGGTGCGTCCATCAGCACGGCGGTGCTGCCGTCATTGGCATGGACGCGGAAATAGCGCCGGAACGAGGCATCGCCGGCAAGCGGCGCGATACGCGCGCCACCCCAGCCGTGGCGGGCCAGAAAGGCGGGCGCCGCGTCGGGCGGAATCATGTTTGCAAGGGTGGTGGCCACCGCCCTTCCCAAGCCCCCGGCACGTCCCAAGTCAAGTGCCTGGGCGCATCGCCACTGCCCGAAATGTGCAGCCGCAGCGCGTCGGCGGGCAAGCGCGGCCCCAGCCGCTCCGGCCATTCGATGACCAGCGCCGCATCGGTTTCAAAGAGGCCGAGGCCATCGGCATCGTCGGCGCTGTCGATCCGATAGAGATCGACATGCCAGACCGACACCCGCACATCGGGCGGATCATAGCTTTGCACCAGCGTATAGGTCGGCGACGGCACCTCCCCCGCCCAGCCGAGCGCGGCGATAAGGGCGCGGGCAAAGGTCGTCTTGCCGGCACCGAGGTCGCCATGGAGGGCAATGATGTCCCCAGCGCGCAACGTTGCCGCCAGTGCCGCGGCGACATTTGCCGTCGCGGCTTCGTCGGGCAGGGTCATCGCTGCGGTCAGAAATCGACCGTCAGATAGCCGCGCGCGGCGCGGCCCCAGATCGGACGATAGGCACCGGCGCCATAAAGTTCATAACCCTGGAGGCCGAACAGATTTTCGACCTGGACGCGGACGGTGGCAGCTTTGTCGCCCAATTTGAAGCCATAGCGGCCGCCGACATCGACAAAGGTCTGCGCCGGGATTTCGGTCAGGTTGCTGACCGTCGCGGTCTGGGCGCTCTGGTGGTTGACGGCGAGATCGAGCGACAGGCCGGGTGCCTGCGGTGGCCGCCAGTCGGCGTTGAAGGCAAAGCGCCGCGACACCGCCCCAACGGGGCGCGGGCCGACGCCGGCCACCCCGTCGGCATCGACTTTCGGCCACAGCAGCACGGTGCCCGCAACGACGGTCAGATGCCGGGTAACGGGGCCGGAAACCGACGCCTCGATGCCGCGATTGCGGACATTGCCGAGCGCGCGGAAGCGCCCTGTCGCATCGAGGTTGTAATAGGGTTTGCTGACCTCGAAGACGCCGGCGACGAGCCGGATGTCGTCGACCGGCCGCCAGCGCAGGCCGGCGTCGAACTGGCGGGTGCGGATCGCCGGCAGCGCCTCGTTGCGGTTGACGGCGTTTTCCGGGGCGACGCCCGATTCCTCAAGGCCGGTGACATGGCCGCCATAGGCCGCCAGCCGCGACGACAGGTTGATCGCGATATTGGCGTTATAGAGCAGCGGCGTTGCATCGGTTGCCACCGGCGGCGCGTCGGGCAGGCCGATGCGCTTGCGATAATCGCTGCGCTGCAGGCCGAGCGACAGTTCGCCGATCCCGTCCCAGCGCCCTTCATAGCCCAGCCCGAGCGTCCATTGGCGAACCCGGTCCTGTTCCTGCGCGGTGAAGGCAAAGGCCGGCTGCGGGGTGGTGTTCGGCGTCGTCAGCGTCGTCGCGCCGAGGTCGATGGTCGCGGCACCGCCAAAGCGGCGGTCGGCGCTGCGGCCGCGCAACGCCAGATGAACCTGGTGCGTCCGCGGCCCGTCGAGCCACAGCCGCGACAGCCGCACCTCGCCGCTCGTCGAGGCAAACAGCAGCGGCGGATCGGCGAGGACCTCGTGGCGCGCGCTGCCATCGGGGCGAACATCGACCAGCAGGTTGGTGTAATCCGCGTGATAGTCGACGACCGAGCGGAACAGCCCGGCCTTCAGTGACCAGCCGCCGCCGATCGCCCAGTTCGCCACCACACCGGCATCGAGCTCGGTCTCGCGGGTGCGCTGCCAGGCCGGGCCGTTCCAGAAACCCCGCGGCAGCCGCGGCGGCAGCGCATCGCCCTGCGGCACATAGATCGTCGCCGCCTCGTGGAAGGGCGTATAGGCGAGGCTGACGAAGGGCACGATCTCGACACCCGGCGCCGGCCGCCAGCGCACGATGGCGGCGCCTTCGTAGTAATAGTCGCGCGTGCCGTCGCCGGCATGATCATGGTCGATGGCACCGCCGATGCCGAGGCTGAGGCTGTCGGACAGCGGCAGTGCCATGTCGGCCTCGATTGTCCGCGAGCCGAAGGTGTCGACGCCGACCAGCAGGCTCGCTGCCGCCTTGTCGCCGGGAACGCGCAGGCCGAGGTCTACAATGCCGGTCGGTGACGGAAACGGGCTGCCGAACACCGTCGGCCCGACACGGATTACCGAGGACCCGCTGATCCGGTCGGACGGAAAGAACACCTTGTCGAAGTACAGCCCGGCAATGCGGACATTGCCCGCGACCTGGGGCGAGAAGCCGCGCACTTCGTCGCTCGAATAGAGCCCGATTTCTTCCTGGCCGATCGTCGTGCCAAAGGCATCGCCGGCCTGGCGCACGGCGTTTTCGGCGGCGCGGGTGCCGGCCGCGGTCAGCGCCACGGGCGCCGGAATTTCCGGCGCCGGATCGGGCGGGACCTGGGCCAACGCCGGCGCGGCGAAGAATAGCAAGACCGAAAGACGCAGCATCGCGTCGCCTTTGGCGGCGACGCGATGCTGTCGTCCAGCGAAAAATTACGCGGCTGTCATCCTGCCGCAGCCGCGATCAATAGCGGTAATGATCCGGCTTGAACGGGCCGCTGGTCGGCACGCCGATGTAGCCGGCCTGCTTTTCGCTCAACTTCGTCAGCTTCACGCCGAGCTTTTCGAGGTGGAGCATCGCGACCTTTTCGTCGAGGTGCTTGGGCAGCACGTAGACCTGGTTCTGGTAGTTCTCACCCTTGGTCCACAGCTCGATCTGCGCCAGCACCTGATTGGTGAAGCTTGCCGACATGACGAACGACGGGTGGCCGGTGGCGCAGCCGAGGTTGACCAGCCGGCCCTTGGCGAGGACGATGATCTGGTTGCCGGGCTTGCCATCCTCTCCTGGGAATTCGACGATGTCGGTGCCCGGCTTCACTTCGGTCCATTTGTAGTTCGACAGCGCCGAAATCTGGATCTCGCTGTCGAAGTGGCCGATGTTGCAGACGATGGCATTCGGCTTCATGTGCATCATGTGCTCGGCGGTGATGACATCGGCGTTGCCGGTGGCGGTGCAGAAGATGTCGGCACGGCTGACGGCGTCTTCCATGGTGACGACTTCAAAGCCTTCCATCGCCGCCTGCAGCGCGCAGATCGGATCGATTTCGGTGACCATGACGCGGGCGCCGCCGTTGCGAAGCGACTGGGCGCTGCCCTTGCCGACATCGCCGAAGCCGGCGACGCAGGCGACCTTGCCGGCGAGCATCACGTCGGTGGCGCG
>JANOCM010000448.1:0-6630 GCA_031412175.1 Alphaproteobacteria bacterium | reverse complement strand
GCACGATCACGGGCTGCGCCACGTTCGCGGCGGGGGACGGCTAAACTCCCCCCCCTTTGCGGGGAGGGCGACTCGGCGTCAGCCGAGCGGGGTGGGGGTTCACAAGTTTCGACGCGCGAGACCCCCACCCCGCTCGCTTCGCGAGTCGCCCTCCCCGCAAGGGGGAGGGGGGTTTATAAAACGACGACCGAACGGATGCTAACCCCCGCGTGCATCAAACCAAAACCCTTGTTGATCTCGTCGAGCGTCAGCACGTGGGTGATCATCGGGTCGATCTCGATCTTGCCGTTCATGTACCAGTCGACGATTTTCGGCACATCGGTGCGGCCCTTGGCGCCGCCGAACGCGGTGCCGCGCCAGTTGCGGCCGGTCACCAGCTGGAACGGGCGGGTGCTGATTTCCTTGCCGGCTTCGGCGACGCCGATGATGATGCTGGTGCCCCAGCCGCGGTGGCAGGACTCCAGCGCCTGGCGCATCACCGTTGTGTTGCCGGTGCAATCGAAGGTGTAATCGGCGCCGCCGTCGGTTAGTGCGACAAGATGCGCGACGAGGTCGCCCTCCACGGTCTTCGGGTTGACGAAATGCGTCATGCCGAAGCGCTTGCCCCATTCCTCGCGGGCCGGGTTGATGTCGACGCCGATGATGAGATTGGCGCCGGCCATGCGCGCGCCCTGCAGCACGTTGAGGCCGATGCCGCCAAGGCCGAAGACGATGACATTGTCGCCCGGCCGCACATCGGCAGTGTTGACGACGGCGCCGACGCCGGTGGTGACGCCACAACCGATGTAGCAGCTGGTCTGGAACGGCGCGTCGGTGCGGATTTTCGCCACCGCAATCTCGGGCAGCACGGTGAAGTTCGAAAAGGTCGAGCAGCCCATGTAGTGGTGCAGCATCTGCCCCTTGTAGCTGAACCGGCTGGTGCCATCGGGCATAAGCCCTTTCCCTTGCGTGGCGCGGATCGCGGTGCAGAGGTTGGTCTTGCCCGACAGGCACGATTTACACTGGCGGCATTCGGGGGTGTAGAGCGGGATGACATGGTCGCCGACCGCGACGCTGGTGACGCCGGCACCGATCTCGCGAACGATGCCGGCGCCTTCATGGCCGAGGATCGACGGGAACAGCCCCTCGCTGTCGAGGCCGTCGAGCGTATAGGCATCGGTGTGGCAGATGCCGGTCGCCATGATCTCCACCAGCACCTCGCCGGCGCGCGGGCCATCGAGGTCGACCTCGATGATTTCGAGCGGGGTTTTCGGGGCAAAGGCGACGGCAGCGCGGGTCTTCATCGGTGATCCTCGTCGGGTTTCGGCGCGCCGTTCGTAGCGCGAAATATCGCAAATGCGGATACGAAGTTTTTGCCAAGCTTGCATTTTGACGAAAACACGCGCATTGGCCGCTGGCGCGAAGGTGCCTGCAAGCGATCCGCGGTGCTTCGGCCCCCTCTTCGACCGAACGGTCCAACAAGCATTTTGCCGGACTGTTTCCGGCGAAATTTCTAAATGAACGTAAAGGTACTGACATGGCCACTGGCACAGTCAAATTTTTTAACGCCACCAAGGGTTATGGCTTCATCGCTCCAGATGGCGCTTCCAAGGACGTCTTCGTCCACATCTCGGCCGTCGAGCGTGCGGGTCTTTCCGACCTCGCCGAAGGCGCCAAGGTCGTTTTCGATCTCGAGAATGATCGCCAGGGCCGGGCTTCGGCCGTCAATCTTTCGATGGCCTAAGACGCGCTTATGCCGAAAGAAGAGGTTATCAAGATCGAGGGTGTGATCGCCGAGATCCTGCCCGACGGCCGCTTCCGCGTCCGGTTGGAAAACGAACATGAAATCATCGCCTATACAGCGGGCAAGATGCGCAAGAACCGCATCCGCTCGATCGTCGGCGACAGGGTGCATGTCGAAATGACGCCTTATGACCTCGACAAGGGCCGCATCGTCTTCCGTGAGAAGACGGCGCCCATGCCCATGAACCAGAGGCGGTTTTTCCGTCGCTGATGAGGTCTGACCAGAGGCGGTTTTTCCGGCGCTGAAACGGCTGGATCCTTGGTGATCCGGACATCGGAAAAAGGGCGTGGGGCTGGTCCCCGCGCCCTTTTTTTGTTTGTCATCCCAGCGAAGGCGGGGATCCATCGCCGGACCTTGGTCACACGCGACAAAGTGCGGGCGATGGATCCCCGCCTGCGCGGGGATGACGGATGGCGGTAGGGTTCAGCAGCCCAATTGGTCGGCGAGATCGATAAGGCTCGTCGACCGATATTCCCACGCCGATTCATAGGCGAGGTCGGGCGCCGGCGCGCCGCCATATTCCATCGGGCGATGGACGAAGGCGCATTGCAGCCCGGCCGCGCGCGCCGCCGGGAGATCGCCGTGATGCGCGGCAACAAGGCACAGTTCGCCCGGTGCAATGTCGAGCGCCGCCGCCGTCGCCTGATAGGCGATTTTCGCCGGCTTGTAGGCGCCGGCGATTTCGGCGCCGAGAATGGCGTCCCAGGGCAGGCCGGCGTGGCGCGCCATGGCGATCAGCAGCGCGATATGGCCGTTCGAGCAGGTGACGATCGGAAACCGGCTTTTCAGCCGGGTCAGCCCTTTGACACTGTCGGGCCAGGGGTCGAGCCGGTGCCAGGCCAGCGTCAGCGCCTGACGCTCGGTCTCGCCCAGCGCGATTTCCTGATCGGCAAGCACGGCGTCGAGCATCTCGCGGTGCAGGACATCGAGCTTGACGAAGCCCCGCGCCGTGGTGCCGGCGTCGCGCATCATCAGGAAATAGCGCCGGCGCCACTGGTCGGTGAAGGCGTGCGCGTCGACATCGCTGCGCCCGGCCGCCGCCAGCACCGGCGCGACGGCGCGGGCGATGCTGGTCCGCCAGTCGACGACCGTGCCGAAAACGTCGAAGGCCAGTGCCCTTGGCGGGATCAGGGCACCACCTCGAAATCGGTCTTGGCCGGCGTGCGCGTCGCATTCCAGTAATCGACGAGCGCAAACGGCCAGTTCTGCGCGACCCGGCCCTTGCTGTTCTTGTACCAGCTGTTCACGTCGGGTGCCGCCCAGGCCATGCGGGCGTTTTCGGCGTCGACTTTAGCGTTGAAGTCCGCGGTGATGTCGGCGCGCGGCTCGATCGCGGTCTTGCCCTCCTCGATCAGCAGTTTGATGCAGCCGAGGATGTAGCGGACCGAACATTCCGAAAAGAACACGATCGAACCGTTGACGACGATGTTGGTGTTGGGGCCATAGATCATGAAGAAGTTCGGAAAACCCGGCACGGTCATGCCGAGATAGGCGCGGGCGTCGCCATCCCAGATCGTGTGCAGGTCCTGGCCGTTTTCGCCGGTGATGTGCATCGGCACAAGGAAGTCCGACGCGCTGAAGCCGGTGGCGTAGATGATGACATCGACCTCGACCAACTGGCCCGAAGCCAGCCGCACGCCGCCGGTTTCGATCGCCGCGATGGGATCGGTGATCAGGTCGACATTGTCGCGCTTCAGTGCTGTCGCCCAGACGCCATTGTCGACGAGCATGCGCTTGCCGCCCGGCGCATACGGCGGGATCGATTTGGCGAGCAGGTCGGGCCGGTCGCCGAGCTGCGCTGCCAACGCGCCTTCGAGCAGGTCGCGCAGCGCCGCATTCATTTCCGACAGCGATCCCGGCCGGTTCCAGCCGTCGGTTTTCGACACCATCGGGCGCAGGAATTCGGTCAGGCTCCAGAACAGCCCGAAGCGATTCCAGTTGGCGTAGAAGGGGATGTGGCGCAGCGCCCAGCGCACGCCGTCGGGCACCTTGTCGTGGTAGATCGGGCTCGGCAGCAGCCAGGGCGGGGTGCGCTGGAAGATCGCCAGCGACGCGACATCGCCGGCGATTTCGGGAACGATCTGAAAGGCGCTGGCGCCGGTGCCGATGACGGCAACGCGCTTGCCGTTCAGGTCGACATCCGGGTTCCACTGCGCCGAATGAAAGGCCGGGCCGGCAAAGCTGCCGACGCCGGGAATGTCGGGCAGCTTCGGCGTGTTAAGCTGGCCGACGGCGCTGATCACCGCGCGCGCCGGCAGGGTGTCGCCACTGCTCAGCCGCAGCTGCCAGGTCTTGCCGTCCCAGGTGGCGCCGTCGACGCGGGTGCCGAAGCGGATGTGTTCGTGCAGGCCGTATTTGGCGGCGATGCGTTCGAAATAATCCTGCAGCACATCGCCGGTCGAATAGCGGTACGGCCATTCATGCGCCGGCTCGAACGAATAGCTGTAGAGATGGTTGGGCGTGTCGACGCGCACGCCGGGATAGCGATTGGCGGTCCAGGTGCCGCCGACGCGATCCTGCGCGTCGATGATGGTGAAGGGGACGCCGGCTTCCTTCAGCGCGATTCCGGCGAGCAGCCCCGACATGCCGGCGCCGATGACGATGACCGGAAAATCGGCCTTGGCGGCGGCGGGCGCGTCGATGGTGATGCCGCTGGCGCTCGGCACACCATCGAGATGCAACTCGCTGGTCAGAAGGTCGGTATATTCGGGCGGCACCTGGCCACCGGCGACGAAATGCATGGCGCGGTCGACCGCGGCTGCCGATGGTCGCGGCAGGGGCGGATAGCCGGCGTCGCGCCATTGGCCCATCAGCCGGGCTGCCAGCGCCCGCGCCTCGGCCTGCTTGTCGGCCGGGATTCCGCCATTTTCATCGCCCCAGGTGCTGACATCGGTGACCGGCAGCGGAAAATCGTCGAGGTGATCGGCGGTGCCGGTGAAATGGATGAGCGTCGCCAACAGCGCCGGGATGTTGGCCGGCTCCAGATAGGCGGCGATCGCGGCTTCGCTGTCGTTGAACGGTTCGGCCATGCAAATTCCCCGAATGTGTTTTGCCGGCGATTATGGTCGCGGGACGGCGGCTGTCCACCTGCCTAAATGGGGGCGGGCGTTGACGGCATCGGGGCCCGCCCCTTAATCGGCGCACCCCATCGAAAGCCTGGCCATGCCGAAACTGTTCACCCCCGTTGCCATCGGCGACCTGACGCTCGCCAACCGCATCGTCATCGCGCCGATGTGCCAATATTCGGCGGTCGATGGCTGCCTGACCGACTGGCACGTGATGCACCTCGGCAATCTGGCGCTGTCGGGCGCCGGGCTGTTGATCATCGAAGCGACGGCCGTGGTGCCGGAGGGGCGGATCACCTTCGGCGACAGCGGCCTGTATGATGATGCCACCGAGGCGGCGCTGGCAGGCATGCTGGCGAGCCTTCGCCGCCATTCGCCGATGCCGGTGGCGATCCAGCTGGCGCACGCCGGCCGCAAGGCCTCGACCGACCTGCCCTGGGCCGGGGGTGCGCAAATTGCGCCCGACGCGGCGAAAGGCTGGCAGACGGTGTCAGCCTCCGATCTGGCCTTTGCCGATGGCGAGACCCCGCCCGTCGCGCTCGATGCGGCCGGCATGGCGCGGGTGCGCGACGGCTTTGCTGCGTCGGCGCGGCGGTCGGCGCGGCTGGGCCTCGACCTCATCGAGATCCACGCGGCGCACGGCTATCTGCTCCACCAGTTCCTGTCGCCGCTGAGCAACCGGCGCAGCGATGAATACGGCGGCAGTCTCGAAAACCGCTTGCGCTTTCCGCTCGAAATCTTCGACGCGGTCCGCGCCGCGTTCCCGGCCGACCGCCCGGTGACGGTGCGCATTTCGGGCACTGACTGGGTCGAGGGCGGCTGGGATATCGACCAGAGCATCGCATTCTGCCGCGCGCTCGAGACCCGGGGTTGCGCCGCGATCCATGTGTCGAGCGCCGGCCTGTCGCCGCAGCAGAAAATCCCGGTCGGCCCCGGCTATCAGGTGCCGCTGGCGCGCGCCATCAAGGCCGCAGTCGGCATCCCGGTCATCGCCGTCGGGCTGATCACCGAGCCCGAGCACGCCGAAGCCATCCTCGGCAATGGTGACGCCGACCTGATCGGGCTGGCGCGGACCATACTTTATGACCCGCGCTGGCCGTGGCACGCGGCGGCGCAGCTGGGGGCGAGTGCCTGGGCACCGAATCAGTATCTGCGCTGCCAGCCGCGGGGGTTGCGCGAACTGTTCGCTCGCTAGCGCCTTGCCTTGAGCAACGGGATGACCAGCTTCAGGTCGATCGGGTCAAGCTGGTGGCCGTTGCCGGTCACCGGCGTGGCGCGGAACATCGCGTTGTAAATCGCTTCTTCGGTCGCATCGGCGACGGCGACGAACATGTCGTTCATGCCGTCGTTGGGCACTTCGGCGACGGAGGCCACGTGGGCCCGCCGCGCCGGGGTGCGGCGGACCTCAGCTGCTGTCGAAAACGCCAGCACGAAATCGCCCGAGCCGTTTTCCATGACGCTGCCGGTGCGTGCCAGCCCGACGATGGCGCGGCGCGCCAGCCGGCCGAGGTTGCGATCGGACAGCGGCGCGTCGGTGGCGACGACCATGACGATCGAGCCGCCGCCGACGCTGGTGGTGATGTCGGCGGTGCGCGCCGGCGCCGGCTGGATCGGCACGCCCAGAATTGCCGGCCGGCCGCCGTAATTGGTCTGCACGAGCACGCCGATGGTCCAGCCGTCCGCCAGCCGGCGGGAACTGGTGCCGATGCCGCCCTTGTACTGGAAGGCCTGGGTGCCAGTGCCGGCGCCGACACTGCCTTCGGCCACCGGGCCGGCTGTCGC
>JANOCM010000447.1:0-6180 GCA_031412175.1 Alphaproteobacteria bacterium | reverse complement strand
GGCTATGCCGAGGTGTTCCAGCGCAACGTGCTCGCGAGCGGAGTCGTGCCGCAGATTTCGCTCATCATGGGCCCCTGTGCCGGCGGTGCGGTCTATTCGCCCGCCATGACCGACTTCATCTTCATGGTGAAGGATTCGAGCTACATGTTCGTCACCGGCCCCGACGTGGTGAAGACCGTCACGAACGAGGTCGTGACGCAGGAAGATCTGGGCGGCGCCATTACCCACACCACCAAGTCGGGCGTCGCCGACGTGGCGATGGAGGACGATGTCGACGCGCTGCTGCGGACCCGGCTGTTCTTCGATTTCCTGCCGCTCAACAACCGCGACGGCGCCCCCTTCCGCCCGTCGGCCGACGATCCGGCGCGCACCGAAATGAGCCTCGACACGCTGGTGCCGCCGTCGGCCAACAAGCCCTATGACATGCACGAACTGATCCGCAAGGTCGCCGACGAGGGCGAGTTCTTCGAGCTGCAGCCGAGCCATGCCGGCAACATCATCATCGGCTTCGCGCGCATCGAGGGGCATACGGTGGGCATCGTCGCCAACCAGCCGATGGTGCTCGCCGGCTGCCTCGACATCAATTCATCGAAGAAAGCCGCGCGCTTCGTGCGCTTCTGCGACGCCTTTTCGATCCCCATCGTCACCTTCGTCGATGTCCCCGGGTTCCTGCCCGGCGTCGCGCAGGAGCATAACGGCATCATCAAGCACGGCGCCAAGCTGCTGTTCGCCTATGCCGAAGCGACGGTGCCCAAGATCACCGTCATCACCCGCAAGGCCTATGGCGGCGCCTATGACGTGATGGCGTCGAAGCATCTGCGCGGCGATTTGAACTATGCCTGGCCGACCGCCGAAATCGCCGTGATGGGCGCCAAGGGCGCGGTGGAGATCATCTTTCGCGGGAAATCGGCCGAAGAAATCGCCGAGCGCACCGCCGAGTACGAGGCGCGCTTTGCCAACCCGTTCGTCGCCGCGTCCAAGGGTTTCATCGACGAAGTCATCATGCCGCATTCGACGCGCAAGCGGATCGCCCGCGGGCTGCAGGTGCTGCGGACGAAGAAGCTCGAGAACCCTTGGAAGAAGCACGACAACATCCCGCTTTGAGCCGCCGCTGCCAGTAGCGCCGGTCGCATTCGGGAATTCCAACAAAAGTCTCGAAAGTCACCCAGATTCGGGATGCGTGACTTTGGCACTGGGCCGCTCGGCAAGACGCCGATTCCCGCAAGAATTGCCAACAATTTCAAAGAGCGAATCGATAGGCCAGCCTGGCAGAAAAGCCGCGTGTAGGACAGCGCTTTGCGTTCGCGCCAATTGGCAAGCGACACCCGCAGCGGCTGATCCCGGGCGCCGCACCCCCTGTCCCTCCCCGCGCCCGGTCGCTATGCCGGGTCAATGGCTGGTCCCGCGCTCTACGACGTGCTGAAATTCCTTCACATCACCGGCATCGTGATGCTGATGGGCAACATCACCGCGACGGCGATCTGGAAAGTCTTTGCCGATCGCACTGGCGATGCGCGGATCATCGGCTTTGCCCAGCGGCTGGTGACCTATACCGACTGGATGCTGACCTTCTGGGGGATCGTGTTGACCATCGGCGGCGGCTATGGCGCGGCGTATGTCGGCCGGTACGACCTGTTCGGCGACCGCTGGCTGGTGTGGAGCCAGGCGTTGTTCGTCATCGCCGGATTGATCTGGCTGGGGCTGCTGGTGCCGATCCAGGTGCGGCAGGCGCGGGTGGCAAAGGCTTTTGCCGGCGGTGGCGAGGTGCCGGAAGGCTATCGCCGCGACAGCCGGGCGTGGATCGTCTGGGGGTTGGTTGCCACGGTGCCGCTGGTCGCGGCGACGTGGCTGATGGTGGCGAAGCCGGCTTAGGCGCCCCCTCCCTCCCGGCCTCCCTCCCCGTTGACGCGAAGGCGTCGCCTACGGCTGCGGGGAGGGCGACTCGGCGCCAGCCGAGCGGGGTGGGGGTTCACGCGTCTCGACGCTGGCAACCCCCACCCCGGGCCGGCTTCGCCGTCTCTCGCCCTCCCCTCGCGACCGGAGGTCGCCTCCGGCGACGTGGGGGGGAGGGAGTCAGCCCAACGGCCCCAGCCATTCGGCATAGGGTCGCCACGCGTCCACGCCGTCGGCATTGATCGGGCGGCGGACCTGTTCGGCGCTGGGCGTACGGACCGGGCGGCGGCTGGTGTGGAAGGCGAGGCACGCCGGATCGAAATCCAGCCGGCAATGCATCAGCAGCCGGCGGATTTCGGTGTCGGGATCGGCGACCAGTGCCTCATGCGTCATCGCCAGCACCGCCCCCGGCAGCACCGCCTGCCAATGCGCCAGCAGCCGTTCATAGCCGGCGCGCCAGGCGGCGATGTCGGCAAGGTCATAGGCATAATCATGGCCGCCGGCGAACAGCTGCTTGAAGATCGAAAAGCCGCTGGCCATCGCGCCGCGGCGCATGTCGATGATCGTTGCGTCGGGCAGGATCAGGCGGATCAGGCCGATGTGGAGGAAATTGCCTGGCTGTTTGTCGACGAAGCGCGGCCGGTCGCTGCGGCGATAGTGGCGCGTGCGATCGAGATAGGCCTGGCCCAGCGCGCGCAACTGATCGGCCGAGAGCGCGGCGATGCGATCGGGGTCGTGGCCGACACGATCGAGGAGCTGGGGCAGCACCTCGAGCTCCATCGTCGCCTCGACCTGGGGGTGGCTACCGAGGATCTGCTCGACGAGGGTCGATCCGGCCCGCGGTAGCCCGGTGATGAAAATGGGGTCGGCGTCGGGAGCGCCCGCGCCGGCGCGGGCGGCGAAGAACGCCGGGGTGAAGACGTGCTCGACCCGCGCAACATGGGCGGGCAGTGCCGTCGGATCGTGGCGCAGGGCGGTGCGGCGGCGGGCGTTACCGGCGGCATAATGGCTGAAGGCGGCGGCGTGGTCGCCGGCGTCTTCGAGCGCCTGGCCTAGGGCAAATTCGATATGGATGCGGTCGTCGTCGGCAAGCGCCTTGTCAGCCAGCAGCGCGGTCATCGCGGCACGGTCAGCCGCGCCCAGCGCCTGCACCTTCAGATTGGCGAGCGCCCACCACGCCTCCCCCAACGCCGGGCGCAGCGCCAGTGCGCGCCGCCATTCGGCGATGGCGGCCGCGGGGTCGCCGAGCGTCTTGTGGAGATAGCCGCGCATCAGCGCCACCCCCGGATCGTCAGGTGCATCGGCGGCGAGCGCGGTGGCGGCGGCGAGCGCGGTGTCGTGATCGCCGGCGCGTTCGAGGCTGGCAATGCGCAGCCGCCGCCACGCCGGATTGAGCGGTTGCCGGGCGAGCCAGGAATCGAGTTCCGCGATCGCTTCGGGTGGCGGCGCGCGATGCAGCGCCGCATGCAGCCGCGCCCGCGCCGCGTCGAACCCCGGTGCGAGGTCGAGCGCCATGCCGAACAGCCGCGCCGCCTCGATATCGCGGCCCGTCACCAGCGCCGCCTCTCCGAGCAGGCGCAGCGCTGCGATGTCGGTCGGCGCCTGGCGCAGCTGCTGCATCAGCAGCGGCCCCGCCGTTGCCGTATCGCCGCGCGCCAGCGCCGCTGCGGCTGCTGACAGCGCCGGATCATTTGCCGAGGCCGCGAGGGCTCGCAGGTGCGCGGCACCGCCCGCTGCCGCATCGCCGGCGCCGTGGCGCGCATCGCCCAACCCGCGCCAGGCGGCGGCGGCATCGGGGCGAAGCTGGGTGGCGCGAGTGAAGGCCGCGGCCGCCTGCGGCCAGGCGCGTGCGCGCAGATGCGCGGCACCCGCCGCCAGCGCGGTATCGTACGGGGTGTTGTTGGGTGTCACGCCGCTATCAAGTCAGCCGCCCGGCGACTGTCAACCACGGCCACATCATGCGACTGGTGGCATGGCGCCGCCCGCGCGGGTGCAGGACGGTCATTTCTGTCTTTTCCCTGTCACATACCGCACCGACGCGAAAAAAAATCCCGCGCGCGCTGCAGCGCGGCAAGTGGCTGTCCATGCATCAACTTCGACACAAGGCGCAACTCGGACAGCCGAGCATAACTAAGTTATGTGACACTATGATGACACATATGGCTTGATTGCCGTTTCAAAGGCGCGCAGCTTTCGCGTTATCACCATGGGAAAGGGCGATCGTGCCCGGTGAGAGGGAGCGAACATCATGACGGGAACCATCCTCCGGCCACTTGTCGCCACAGCGCTGCTGGCCTTTGCCGCACCGGCGTTTGCCGATCCGGTCGACAGCAGTGCGACTGTGAAAATCAATACCAGCGGCCTCGACCTGACGTCGGCCAGCGGCCGCCAGGCGCTCGACCGCCGCGTCCAGAATGCCATCAATGCCATCTGCGGCGCGCCGATCTATGGCACGCGCGAGGAAGCCGAAGAGCTGCGCGCCTGCCGTACCGAAACCCGTGCCGCGGTGCAGCCGCAGGTGCAGGCCATGCTGCTGCGCGCCAATGTGACGGTGTCCGAAAACCGCTGACCGGTCGGTTGCCGGCGCACGCTTTTGACATCCCGGCACGCCCGGCTGCGTGCGCCGCTTGACGGCGGCGCGCTTCGCCGCTTGAACAGCCGGCGTCAGGGAGCGCCGATGTTCAAGAAAATTCTTATCGCCAATCGCGGCGAAATCGCCTGCCGGGTCATTCGCACTGCGCGTGCCATGGGCATCAAGACGGTCGCCGTCTATTCCGACGCCGACGCCGCCGCGCTGCACGTGCAGGAAGCCGATGAGGCGGTCCACATCGGGCCGTCGCCGGCGGCCGAATCCTACCTGGTTGCCGACAAGATCATCGCGGCGTGCCGGGCGACCGGCGCCGATGCCGTCCACCCGGGCTATGGTTTCCTCAGCGAGCGCGCCAGCTTTGTCGAGGCGCTGACCGCGGCGGGCATCGCCTTCATCGGGCCGCCGGCGCCGGCGATCGCTGCGATGGGGGACAAGATCGAATCGAAACGCCGCGCGCTCGCTGCCGGCGTGTCGGTGGTGCCGGGCTTTGTCGGCGAGATCGACGATACCGAACACGCCGTCCGCATCGCATCGGAAATCGGCTATCCGGTGATGATGAAGGCCAGCGCCGGCGGCGGCGGCAAGGGCATGCGGCTGGCGTGGAGCGAGGCGGACGTCCGCGAGGGTTTCGAAGCCACCCGGCGCGAGGGCCTGGCGAGCTTCGGCGACGATCGCGTTTTCATCGAAAAATTCGTCGAACAGCCGCGCCATATCGAAATCCAGCTGATCGGCGACGCGCACGGCAACGTCATCTACCTCAACGAGCGCGACTGTTCGATCCAGCGCCGCCACCAGAAGGTCGTCGAGGAAGCCCCCTCCCCCTTCGTCACCCCCGAAATGCGCAAGGCGATGGGCGAGCAGGCGGTCGCGCTGGCCAAGAACGTCGGCTACACCAGCGCCGGCACGGTCGAGTTCATCGCCGGCGCCGACCGCAGCTTCTACTTCCTCGAGATGAACACGCGGCTGCAGGTCGAACACCCGGTCACCGAATGCATCACCGGGCTCGACCTTGTCGAGCTGATGATCCGCGTCGCCGCCGGCGAGGCACTGCCCTTCGGCCAGGCCGATGTGAAGCTCAACGGTTGGGCGATCGAAACCCGCGTCTATGCCGAGGATCCGTATCGCGGTTTCCTGCCCTCGATCGGGCGCCTGTCGGCGTGCAAGCCACCGCCGGCCGGCCGCGAAGGCCCGGCGCTGGTGCGCATCGATACCGGCGTCGTCGAAGGCGCCGAAATCAGCATGTTCTACGACCCGATGATCGCCAAGCTGATCACCTGGGCACCGACGCGGGCGCAGGCTATCAAGGCGCAGGCCGATGCGCTCGATCGCTATTACATCCGCGGCATCAGCCACAATATCGATTTCCTGAGCGCCATCATGGCGCACCCGCGCTTCCAGGCCGGCGAGAATGTGACCACCGGCTTCATCGCCGAGGAGTACCCGCAAGGCTTCCACGGTGCGCCGGTCGATGCGGCGACGCGTGACGCCATCGCCGCAGCCAGCGCCGTGGTGCAGGCCATCGAGGCCGAGCGCGCTCAGCTGATCGACGGCCAGCTGTCGGGTCACGGCGCCGAATATGGCGAGGACTGGGTGGTCGAACTTGCCGGCGAGCAGATCGAGGTGACGGTGATGGGCGACGGCGCGTCGTTCGGGGTGGAAATTGGCGACCGTGAGATCGGCGTGTCGACCGACTGGCG
>JANOCM010000446.1:0-8029 GCA_031412175.1 Alphaproteobacteria bacterium | reverse complement strand
TTTTGTTCGTTTATTCCCTGTGTTGGTTGTATCCCCGCGCCGTTCTTGGCGCGTTTTTTCTCTCCGGGGGGGGTCTTTTTTTGCACGCGGGCGCTGCCATGACAGTGAAAGGACAGGACGCGCATGAACATCCATGAATATCAGGCCAAAGAAGTCCTCGCCAAATTCGGTGTGCCGGTTCCGGCCGGTTTCGCCGCGCTGACCGTCGATGAGGCCGTCGCCGCTGCCGGCAAGCTGCCAGGCCCATTGTGGATCGTGAAGGCGCAGATCCACGCCGGCGGGCGCGGCAAGGGCAAGTTCGTCGAACTGCCGCCGGAGGCCAAGGGCGGCGTCCGCCTGGCGCGCTCCGCCGATGATGTCCGCGCCGCAGCGACCGACATGCTCGGCAACACGCTGGTCACCATCCAGACCGGGCCGCACGGCAAGCAAGTCAACCGCCTCTACATCACCGACGGTGTCGATATCGCCAAGGAATTCTACCTGGCGCTGCTCGTCGATCGCGCCACCGGGCGCATCTCGCTGGTCGTGTCGACCGAAGGCGGCATGGATATCGAAAGCGTCGCGCACGACACGCCCGAGAAGATCCAGACGCTGACCATCGATCCGGCCACCGGCGTCATGCCGCACCACGGCCGCGCCGTTGCCGCCGCGCTGGGCCTGACCGGCGATCTCGCCAAGCAGGCCGAGAATGTCGTCGCCAAGCTGTACGATGCCTTTGTCGGCACCGACGCCTCGCAGATCGAGATCAACCCGCTCGCCGTCACCGAAGACGGCAGGCTGATGGTCCTCGATGCCAAGGTCGGTTTCGATCCCAATGCGCTCTATCGCCACCCGGACCTCGTGCTCTTGCGCGACCTGACCGAGGAGGACCCCGCCGAAGTCGAGGCGTCGAAGTACGACCTCGCCTTCATCAAGCTCGACGGCACCATCGGCTGCCTCGTGAACGGCGCCGGCCTTGCCATGGCGACGATGGACATCATCAAGCTCAACGGCGCCGAGCCGGCCAATTTCCTCGATGTCGGCGGCGGCGCCGACAAGGAAAAGGTCACCAACGCCTTCAAGCTGATCCTCAAGGACCCGGCGGTGAAGGGCATCCTCGTCAACATCTTCGGCGGCATCATGCGCTGCGACATCATCGCGGAGGGCATCATCGCCGCAGCGAAGGAAGTGAATTTGAGCGTGCCGCTGGTCGTCCGGCTGGAGGGCACCAATGTCGAGCTCGGCAAGAAGATCCTCGCCGAATCCGGGCTGCCGATCATCTCCGGCGACAATCTGGGCGATGCCGCGGCAAAGATCGTCGCCGAAGTGAAGAAGGCGGCGTGATGCGGCGCTGCATGGTCTTGCTGCCGGCGCTGCTGGCAGGCGCGGCAACCGCGCAGCCTGTGTCGGCCGCGACGATGATCCTGTCCGAAGGCTATGGCCGCCCGATGACGATCGGCAGCCAGGACGATGCCCGCGAAGCGCTGCAGCCGGTCCCATTGTCGGGCGTCGCGGCAGTCGAGGCTTTCCATGCGCTTTGCCTTGCCGGCGGCTTCAAGCCCGAAGCCTTTGCGACGGCGGTACAGGCTTCGGCGCTGCAGTTGCAGGCGGAGCAGGTGCAGTTCGAACCTGTCGGCAAGACGCCAGCCTATGCGCACGATCGTTTCGTAGCGCCGGGGGCGATCGTCAGCTGGTGGGACGGTAACGAGCTGGGTCTCAAGGGTCGTCCGATCGGCATCCGCGACCGTGGCGCCATCGTGGCGAGTGGTTACGGTCCGTTCAAGGCGGTTGGCCGACAGTGCAACGTCAGCATGAAGCTGGCGCAGGCCGGCGACCTCCAGGCCATGGCGGATCGTATCGGCGCGATCACCGGCGGCACGCCGATCAAGGTCGTCGTCAAGCCGAAATGGGCCGATGGTAGCTGGCAAGTTCCCAATTCGACGCTTCGGGTCAGCTTTGCGGTCGTCGATGCTGGAAAGCCGGCCGCTCTCGTTCACTTCACCGTGCAAGATATTGAAGGCGCCAAGCCATGAGCATTCTCGTCAACAAATCCACCCGGGTCATCACCCAGGGCTTCACCGGCAAGCAGGGGACATTTCATACCGAGGCGGCGATCGCCTATGGTACCCAGGTCGTCGGTGGCACCGCGCCGGGCAAGGGCGGCCAGACCCATCTCGGCCTGCCGGTGTTCAACACCGTGCATGAAGCACGCGCCGCAACCCATTGCGATGCCAGCGTCGTTTATGTGCCGCCCCCCGGCGCCGCCGATGCCATCTGCGAGGCGATCGACGCCGAAGTGCCGCTGATCATCTGCATCACCGAAGGCATTCCCGTGCTCGACATGGTGCGGGTCAAGCGCTCGCTCAGCGGCTCCAAATCGCGCCTCATCGGGCCGAACTGCCCGGGCGTGCTGACGCCCGGCGAGTGCAAGATCGGCATCATGCCGGGCAACATCTTTTCCAAGGGCACGGTCGGCGTCGTGTCGCGTTCGGGCACGCTGACCTATGAGGCGGTCCACCAGACCACCGCCGTCGGCCTCGGCCAGACCACCGCGGTCGGCATCGGCGGCGATCCGGTCAACGGCACCAATTTCATCGACATGCTCGAGCTGTTCCTCGCCGACGACGCGACTCAGTCGATCATCATGATCGGCGAGATCGGCGGCAGCGCCGAGGAGGAAGCCGCCCAGTTCCTCGAGGACGAAGCCCGCCGCGGCCGCAAGAAGCCGATGGTCGGCTTCATCGCCGGGACGACGGCGCCTCCGGGGCGTCGCATGGGTCACGCCGGCGCGATTGTGTCGGGCGGCAAGGGCGACGCCGCGTCGAAGATGGCGGCGATGGAAGCCGCCGGCATCGTCGTGTCGCCGTCGCCGTCACTGCTCGGCATCACGCTGGCGGATCTGCTGAAGCGCTAATGGCGACCGGCACGATCGAACTGACCGGCCAGGCGGATTTTCCCGCCTGTGCCTGTTGCGGCGTGCCGGCGCGGCGGGTCTGGGGCAATCTGATCGACGACGAGGGCACCACCGCCTATGTCGTGCAATGGGCGCCGGGCACGCGCGGCAGCCATGCGGTCGCGATCGGGCTCGTCTTCGGCGCATGGGGCGAAGGCTCCGACCGCGACGATCGCGCCCATGTCGCGGTCGAATGCCGGACGGTCGCGGGCGCCGTTGAGATCATGGTCATCGACGCCGCGCGCTCGCCGATCGATGCCTCGCCGCTCGCCGCCAAGGCGCTGGGCCGGCATGAGGTCATCAACCGGCCGCTGCACGATCGGGTCTTTCACTATGTCGAGCAAATCCGCGTGCGGGACGCGCGCGTCGGCGGGCTGACCTCTGGCTGAAGGGAGCCCGCGATGACGGTGAAGTCACTCGATCACGTCAATATCCAGACGCTTGCGATCGCCGAAACGGCGCAGTTTTTCAGCGATGTGCTCGAACTTCGCGCCGGCCCGGTGTTCGCGGGCGCCGACATGACGCAGGTGACGTGGATGTACGATGCCGCCGATCGCCCGCTTGTGCACATTACCTTGCCCGGCATGACCTTTGCCGAAGATGCCGAACGGCCACTGCGCGCCGATACCGGGGCGCTCAATCATGTTGCCTTCGAATGCACGGGCCATGCCGCGATGATCGAGCGCCTGGCGCGGCTTGGAATTGCGGCGCGACATCGCGATATTGCGTAAATCGGGTTGAAACAGGTGTTCGTCACCGATCCCAACGGGGTTTTGCTCGAACTGAATTTTCGCGGCGGCTGACAACGACGGTCGATGGGGCCGTAAAACATGCCAGCCATGCGTTTTCCGGCGGTGACACGCTGGGCGGGCAGGGCTATCAGCGGCGCACGATGCAAGGAACTGCGTGATGGACTATGAAGCATTGCTGCCGACGGCCGATGACAGCGTCCGGCCGTCATGGGCGCGCAGCGACTGGCCGCTGGCTGCCAGCGATGACCTGACCCGCGCGCTCGATGCCGCCGACATGCTGGTGCAGGCGCCGGCCAAGGTCGCTGCCAAGGCGATGCAGGTGGCCGCCGCCGCCGGCGCCGACAGCGAGACGGTTGCCCGCGCGGCGCAGGACTCCATTTCTGCGCTGATGCTGATCCGCACCTATCGCGTGCGCGGCCACCTGGCTGCCAATCTCGATCCGCTCGGCCTGATGAAGCGTGACTTGCCGGCCGATCTGACACCCGAATATCATGGCTTTCACGAGGCTGATCTCGACCGCCCGGTGCACATCGGCGGTGCGCTCGGCCTGCAGACGGCGACGATCCGCGAGCTCGTCGACATCCTGCGCCGCAACTATTGCGGGAATGTCGGCCTGGAATACATGCACATCAACGATGTCGAGGAACGGCGTTTCCTGCAGGACAAGATCGAGGGCCGCGACAAGGAAATCCAGTTCACCTCGAACGGCAAGAAGGCGATTCTCAACAAGCTTGTCGAGGCCGAACAGTTCGAACGCTTCCTGGGTCGCAAATATGTCGGCACCAAGCGGTTTGGCCTCGATGGCGCCGAAGCCATGATCCCGGCGATGGAATCGATCATCAAGACCGGCGGCCAGCTCGGCATCACCGAAATCGTCTTCGGCATGCCGCACCGCGGCCGGCTCAACATGCTCGGCAATGTGATGCAGAAACCGTTCCGCATCATCTTCCACGAATTCGGCGGCGGCTCGGCAAATCCCGATGATGTCGGCGGTTCGGGCGACGTCAAATATCACCTCGGCGCCAGCACCGATCGCGAATTCGACGGCAACAAGGTGCACCTTTCGCTGGCACCCAACCCGTCGCACCTCGAAGCTGTCGATCCGGTCGTGCTCGGCAAGGTCCGCGCCATCCAGACCATGGCCGAAGATCATGAACACAGCCGCGCCATGCCGGTGCTGCTTCACGGCGATGCAGCGTTCGCCGGGCAGGGCATCGTTGCCGAATGCTTCGGCTTTTCAGGACTGACCGGCTACAACACCGGCGGCACCATCCATTTCATCGTCAATAACCAGGTTGGCTTCACCACCAGCCCGCAGTTTGCACGATCATCGCCCTATCCGTCGGATGTCGGCAAGATCGTCCAGGCGCCGATCTTCCACGTCAACGGCGACGATCCCGAGGCGGTGACCTTTGCCACCAAGGTCGCCACCGAGTTCCGCCAGGCGTTCAAGCGCGATGTCGTCATCGACATGTGGTGCTATCGCCGCTTCGGCCACAACGAGAGCGACGAGCCGAGCTTCACCCAGCCGCTGATGTACGCCGCCATCGCCAAGCATCCGCCGGTCAGCGAGCTTTATGCGGCCCGGCTGCGGCGCGAACAGGTAATCGACGACGGCTTCCTGCAAGGCGCGATCGACGGCTACACCGCCGGCCTGGAAGCCGATTTTGATGCTGCTGCCGGCTTCAAGGCCAACAAGGCCGACTGGTTCGAAGGGCGCTGGGCCGGCCTCGGCAAGCCCAAGGACGAGATCGGCGCGCGCCGCGCGGCGATGACCGGCGTGCCGGCCGCCGAGCTGCGCGCCATCGGCGAGACGCTGACGACCGTGCCGCCGAGCTTCAACATTCACAAGACGCTGGCGCGTATCCTCGACGCCAAGGCCGAAACCCTGAAGACCGGTACCAATATCGATTGGGCGACCGCCGAGGCGCTAGCGTTTGGCTCGCTACTGCGTGACGGCAACGGCGTGCGCCTGTCGGGCCAGGATTCGGGCCGCGGCACCTTCAGCCAGCGCCATGCCGTGTGGACCGATCAGCTCGACGGCTCGCGCTACACGCCGCTGAAAACCGTCGGGCCGCAATTCGAGGTGCTCGACAGCCCGCTGAGCGAATTCGGCGTGCTCGGCTTCGAATATGGCTATGCGCTCGCCGATCCGCGCACGCTCGTGCTGTGGGAAGGCCAGTTCGGCGATTTCGTCAACGGCGCCCAAACGATCATCGACCAGTTCATCGCGTCGGGCGAGATCAAGTGGCTGCGCGCCAACGGCCTCGTGATGTTGCTGCCGCACGGCTATGAGGGGCAGGGGCCCGAGCACAGCTCGGCGCGCATGGAGCGGTTCCTGCAGCTTTGCGCCGAGGACAATCTCCAGGTCGCCAATGCGACGACGCCATCGAACTATTTCCACCTGCTGCGCCGCCAGCTGCTGCGCGATTTCCGGAAACCCCTGATCATCTTCACGCCGAAATCGCTGCTGCGTCACAAGCGGGCGGTTTCGACGATCGCCGACATGGACGAAGGCACCACATTCCACCGCTGCCTCGACGATCTGGCACCGTGCACGCCCGACAGTGTTCGCCGCCTCGTGCTGTGTTCGGGCAAGGTCTATTACGACCTGCTCGAGGCGCGCGAGAAAACCGCGCGTGACGATGTCTATCTGCTGCGTGTCGAACAGCTTTATCCGTTCCCGGCCGATGTCGTCGGCGATTATGCGAAGCGCTTTGCCAACCTCGAAGAGGTCGTCTGGGCGCAGGAAGAGCCGAAGAATGCCGGCGCCTGGACCTTTGTCGCGCCGTTGATCGAGGCCGCATTGGGCCGCCGGCCGATTTATGCCGGCCGTGCTGCTGCTGCTGCGACCGCAACCGGCCTGATGCGCCGCCACAACGCCGAGCAGGCCAAACTGATCGCCGAAGCATTGGGCGCCAGCCGCGCCGAAGTGACTGCCGCCATCCGCGGCGGTCTCAAACCCAAAACCAAGGCAGCTTGAACCATGGCAACCGACGTCATCATTCCGGCGCTGGGTGAATCGATCACCGAAGCGACCGTCGGACAATGGCTGAAGCAGCCCGGCGATGCGGTTGCCGCCGACGAACCGATCGTCAGCTTGGAAACCGACAAGGTCGCTGTTGAGGTGCCGTCGCCGGTCGCCGGCACGATGGGCGAGCAGCTGTTCAAGGTTGGCGACAATGTCGCGGTCGGCGCGCGCATCGCGATCATCGAGGCGGGTGGCGCTGCTGCCGCACCAGCGCCCAAGGCGCCTGAGGCACCGGTCGCCGCCCCAACAGCGGCGCCTGCGCCGGTTCCGGCTCCCGCGCCGGCTACCGCGCCGGCACCCGCTATCGCTGCCCCTGCCGCTGCAGCACCCGCCGTTTCGGCGCCCCTCGACGCGATGGGCCCGGCAGTCCGCATCCTGGTCGATACCTACTACCTCGACCCCACCAGCATCACCGCCAGTGGCCGCGACGGCCGGTTGACCAAGGGTGACGTGCTCGCCGCGATCGAAGCGGGGACCGCCAAGGTGCGCGGTGGTTCAGCACCGGCGGCCGCCGCGGCACCGGCCGCGAGCGAGCGCAAGGAAGAACGCGTCCGCATGACCCGGCTGCGCCAGACCATCGCGCGCCGCTTGAAGGAGGCCCAGAACACCGCCGCGATGCTGACGACGTTCAACGATGTCGACATGACCGCGGTGATGGCGGCGCGCGCCAAGTACAAGGATCTCTTCGAGAAAAAGCACGGCGTCCGCCTCGGCTTCATGTCGTTCTTCTCGCAGGCGGTTGTCATGGCGCTGCGCGATGTGCCAGCGGTCGGTGCGTCGCTCGAAGGCGAGGAAATCGTCTATCGCAACTATGCCGATCTCGGCATCGCGGTCTCGTCGCCCGGTGGTCTTGTCGTGCCGATCCTGCGCAATGCTGACAAGCTGTCGTTTGCCGAGACCGAAAAGGCCATCGGCGACTTCGGCAAGCGCGCCCAGAACGGCCAGTTGAAGATCGAGGAACTCCAGGGCGGCAATTTCACCATCAGCAACGGCGGCGTCTTCGGCTCGCTGATGTCAACGCCGATTCTCAACACGCCGCAGTCGGGCGTGCTCGGGCTGCACCGGATCGAGGATCGCGCCGTGGTGCGTGACGGCGCAATCGTCATCCGCCCGATGATGTACCTGGCGCTTTCCTATGACCACCGCATCGTCGATGGCCGCGAGGCGGTGACCTTCCTTGTCCGCGTCAAGGAAGCCATCGAGGATCCGTCGCGACTGCTGATCGACCTGTAAGGAACACCCCATGGCCGCACCCGAATTTGATGTCGTCGTCATCGGCGCCGGCCCCGGCGGCTATGTCGCGGCGATCCGCGC
>JANOCM010000445.1:0-4455 GCA_031412175.1 Alphaproteobacteria bacterium | reverse complement strand
GCCGGGCATATGGATTTCCTCGTCAATACCCGCGCGCACCCGGTGGATCTGGTGGTGACGCGGCTGTCGGGACTCGTACCGCTCTATGTGCTCGGGCTGGGGTCGGCGGGGCCGGCGGGCAGCCTGTTGCCGGTGGTCATCACGCTGATCGGGACATTTGCGGGCTTTTTCATCCATGCCAATCTGCGCTGGCGGCTCGGGCTGCTCGAAGCGCTGGTGGCAACGCCGGCGTTCCATCATTGGCACCACAGCCGCACCGACCATATCGACCGCAATTTCGCAGCGACCTTCCCCTGGCTCGACCGGATTTTCGGTACCCATTACCTGCCCGGGCACTTTCCAGATGCCTATGGCACCGTCGAGGCGCAGCCGCCGACGCTGGCGGGGCAGTTGCTCGCGCCGCTGGCGCCGCCGGCCAAGCGCCCGGCGGCGGCCGAATAGCCGCTATTTGAGCAGTGTCTGCGTCCAGAAGGTGACGCGGGTCAGGAATTCATAGTCCTGGTTTTCCTTCTTCTGATAGCCATGGCCTTCGTTGGCGGCGATCAGATGCCACACCGGGCCACCGTTGGCGCGGACGGCATCGACCATTTGCGTTGATTCGGATGGCTTGACGCGCGGATCGTTGCTGCCGGTGATGACGACGAGCGGCAGTTTGAGCTCCTTGACCCGGGTCAGCGGCGAGATTTCCATCAGCTTTTCGCGCTGGCCGGGCTGGCGTTCGTCGCCATATTCGACGCGGCGGAGGTCACGCCGATAGCTTTCGGTATTCTCGAGCAGCGTCACGAAGTTCGAAATGGCACGCGCGCAGACGGCGCCCTTCAACCGCGGACCATATTTGATCGCGGTGGCGTAGCACATGTAGCCGCCATAGCTGCCGCCGGTTTCGGCGACGCGCGCCGGGTCGACATCCGCGCGGGCGGTCAGCGCATCAAGGAAGGCGCCGATGTCCTTGACCGTGTCCTCGCGTTTCCAAGGGCCATTGTCGAGCCCGACGAAGCGCTTGCCATAGCCGGTCGAGCCGCGGACATTGGGGTAGAACACCGCGATGCCGAGTTCGTTGATGAGGTAATTGGTGCGGCCGAGGAAGCCGGGGCGGGTCTGGCCTTCGGGGCCGCCGTGGATATCGAGCACCAGCGGGCGCTTACCGGGGAACTTCGCCGGGTCGGGGCTGTAGAGAAAGCCCGAAACCGCCAGGCCGTCGAAGGATTTGACCGTCACCAGTTCGGGCTCGCGGTTGCGGGCGGCGTCGAGACCGCCGGTTTCGCTGTATGTCCAGCGCGTTACCGCCAGCGTTTTCGGGTTCACCGACCAGGCGTCGGCGGGCGACGTGGCGCTGGCCAGCGAGAAGCCGATCTCCCCCCAGGGCGCGATTTCGAGGCCGGAGATGACGCCGGCGGGCAGTTTCGGGTCGCCGAGGATGGCGCCGGTGCGCGGATCGATCAGCCGCAACCGCGAGGCGCCGGCGACATTGACGGTATAGGCGATGTAGCTGCCATCATCGGCGATGTCGAATTCCTCGGTGTCCCACGCCGCCGGGCCGGTGACCAGCGCCTTGAAACCGGTCTTGCGGTCGATGGTGCCGAGCCGCTGGACGTCGCTGCCGGCGTCGGCGATGACATAGATGCGGCCGTCGGGGCCGTATTTGGCGTCGCTGTACGACGCTGCCGGGCCGGGCGGATTGAGCCGCGCCAGGATGCCGGAGGCGAGATCCATCTCGAACAGATTGGCCTCGGCAACCGAAAGCCGTTGCGTGACAAGCGCCTTTTTGCCGTCGGCAGCGCAGTCGGCAAAGCTCCAGCCACCGCCCTTCATCTCGGCGACCATGCGATCGGACTTCGGATTGGTTGGATCGATCAGGTAAAGATCGCCATCGGTGCCGTTGCGGCGGGTCGAGGTATAGCCGACGCGCTGGCCATCGTGCGACCAGGTGGCGCCGGTGTTGCGGCTCTTGCCGTCGGTGAGCAGGGTCAACCGGCCTTCGGACAGCGTGTAGAGCTGGTAGAATTCGCCGCCGCCGACATCCTTGGTGACGAGAATCGTGTTGCCGTCGGGGGACAGTTGCCCCTGCAGCGGTTCGGATTCGAAACTGATCTGGCTGCGCGCCGCACCGGGTGCCGCGACGCGGTGCAATTGTGGCGCGTTGGCAAAGCGGGTGGCGACCAGCATGCCCTTGGTGCGCGCGTCCCAGCCTTCGAACGCGGCGCTGCGATATTCGAGGTAGGGCCGCACTGCCTGCGCCAGCGCTGCCGGGATCGCCGGAATGCCGTCGGCGGTGATTGCCGCGGGCGGCGTGACGTTTTGCGCCAGTGCCGGCGTGGCAAGCAGGGCGGCGAGCAGCAGCGATTTTTTCATCATAGCAGCAATGTTTAACGCCTGTGGCCGCGGCGGCAAGCGGCGTGCGGTGGCGGGTCAGCCGCCTCCCGTATCGAGTATCGTCTCGAATCCACCGAACACCATGCGCTTGCCATCGAACGGCATCGGCATGCCGCGCATGGTTTCGTCGGCCATCATCGCGGCATTGCCCTTGTCGCGGGCCTCGCGCGATGGCCAGACGACCCACGAGAACACTACGGTTTCGTCGGGCTGGGCGGCGACGGCGCGACGGAAATCGGTGACCTTGCCGTCGGGAACGTCGTCGCCCCAGCATTCGACGACGCTCAGCGCGCCAAGCCGCTCGAACATCTGCGCGGCGGCGCGGGCGACTTCGAGATAGGCGGCGCGGTCGTCGTGGCGCACGGGGGTGAGAAAACCGTCGACATAGGTCATGGCGTGGCTCCTGCGGTTGCTGCCGGAGCGGAAGGACGCCCCGATCCTGGCTGTGAAACGCTGGCGCAAAGCTGCCGTTCCGGGCCGGCGGCGGCAACCATGGCGCCGCAGCGGCGGTGCCCGGGATGACTTTCACCCCGCCACGACCTAGGAAACCCGCGTGTTCGATGCCGCGCGGCCCTTTGTCTTGCTCGATGACGTTGCGGCGGGGACGGCGCGGCTGTTCAGCGGGTTGGTCGAGACACTGGTCGCCGACACCCCCGATGCCGTGCTGCCGGCGCTCGAGCGGCTGCGGACGCCGGGCCCGTGGGCGGGTTTCATCGGTTTCGAGGCCGGTTATGCGCTCGAACCGCGGCTGGTACCGCGCGCGCCGCCGGCGGGCGAGCCGCTGCTGTGGTTCGGGCGGTTCGAAAATGATGTCGTGGTCGATGCTTCGGCGCTGCTCGGGGCGTTGCCAGGGTTCGGGCCGGCGCAGGTCGGCGCGGCGCAACCGGGGCTGGCGCGGGGCGATTATGATGCCCGTGTGGCGCAAATCCTGGCGCTCATCGCGGCCGGCGATATCTACCAGGCCAACCTGACATTTGCCGCGACGGTGGCGGTGGCGGGCCATCCGCTGGCGCTGTATGCGCGATTGCGGGCCGGCAGCCGGGCGCCCTATGGCGCTTTGGTGTTCACCGGGCGGCTGTGGCTGCTGAGTTTTTCGCCCGAATTGTTCTTTCGCATGGATGGCCGGGAGTTGCTGGCGCGGCCGATGAAGGGCACGGCGGCGCGCGGCGGCAATGCGGCGGAGGATGCCGCGCTGGGTGCCGCGTTGCAGGCCGACCCGAAAAACCGCGCCGAGAACCTGATGATCACCGATCTGCTGCGCAACGACCTGTCGCGAGTCGGCAGTGCTGTGGCGGTGCCGGCGCTGTTTGCCATCGAAACCTATCCGACAGTGCTGCAGATGACATCGACGGTGACGGCGACGGCGCACCCCGGCATCGTCGCCGCCGACGTGCTGATGCGGCTGTTTCCGTGTGGTTCGGTCACCGGAGCGCCGAAAATCCGCGCGATGGAGGTGATTGCCGCGGTCGAGGAGGCCCCGCGCGGCGCCTATACCGGCAGCATCGGGGCGATTGCGGCGAGCGGCGATGCGGTGTTCAACGTCGCCATCCGCACGCTGGTCATGCAGGCGGGGGCGCAAACCGCGCGGCTGGGGCTGGGCAGCGGCATCGTCGCCGACAGCGATGCCGGCGCGGAATGGGCGGAATGCCTTGCAAAATCGGCATTTTTGGCACGCCGCGGGTCGCCGGATCTGATCGAAACCATGCGCTGCGACGCGGGAAAGCTGCCTGATCTGGAGCGGCACCTGGAGCGAATGGCGGCAAGCGCCGGGTTTTTCGGCTGGGTGCTCGATGCGGACGCCGCGCGCGACCGGGTGCTGGCAGCGGTTTCGGAGGGGGTTTCGGGGCGGATTCGCTTGATTGCCTGCTCAAGCGGCGCCATCGCCGTGCAGGTCTCGCCGCTGCCGCCGGCGCCGGAGGGTGAAGTCCTGGTCGGTCTGACGCGATTGCCGGTCGATCCCGGCGACTGGCGATTGCGCCACAAGACCAGCGACCGGGCGTTCTACGACGACGCGCGCCGCGCCGCCGGCACGCCCGAGGTCGCGCTGGTCCGCGCCGATGGCTGGGTGACCGAGGGCAGTTT
>JANOCM010000444.1:0-7521 GCA_031412175.1 Alphaproteobacteria bacterium | reverse complement strand
GGTTTCGCGACCGTCGAACAGCTTGCCACCCGATCGCAGCACGCCGAACAGCGCGCCGAGCAGCGCCTGTTGCGGGTTTTCGAACAGCGCGCTGCGGCCGGCGCCGGTCAGCCGATTGCCGTGTACCAGTGCCGGGCCGGTGAGGATCGCGCGCAGCGCGCGGCCGGTCGGCGCATCGACGCTGTTGCCCGCGACGATCAGCGCCGGGCGATCGGAAGGGCGTGTCGCACCCTTGCGAGCGATATTCGCCCCGCCGATGGTCGGCGTCGCGCCGCTCAGCGTCGGCGTGCCGCCCTGGACGATGCCCAGGATCACCCCGCCGCGCGCGCCCTTTTTGGCGACATCCTCGCCGGTGATGGCGCCGCCATTGCCGGTGATGATGTTGCGTTCGACGGCGATATTTTCGGCGATGGCGATGAAGATGCCGCAGATAGGCTCGGCGCTGTCAGCGCCACTGTCGGTGATGCGGTTGTCGCGGATGACGGCGTCCGCGCAAATCGACAAGGCGATGCCACCCCAGCCGGAAAACAGTCGGCTGAGCGCGGTCTGGGTGCCGATTTCGCCGCGCATGCAGCCGCTGATGCGGTTTTCGGCGATTTCGACTTGTTCGACGACGATGGCGTCGCTGGCGCCGTCGCGGCCCAGCCCGGTGAAGATCTGCGCCGAAATGCCATTGAAGGTCATGCCGATGATGTCGTTGCGCAGGATGCGGATGTCGCGGATAGCGCCGGCCGATTCGCCGAAGGTCGGCTTGTCGCCCGGCGTGTCCTTGCCCGGCGGCGGCTTGCCGTCACCGGTGATGCAATCGTCGATGCTCAGCCCGAAACCGGTGCCGAAATATTCGAAACCGCCCTGGCCATAGCCGCCAAAGTGGCTGTAATTCTTGCGGATTGCGGCGCCATAATGCGCCGCCTTGGCGATGGTGATGATGTCGCCGGGCGCTTCGGGAACGAACTGCGCGGTGCCAAGCGTGATGCCATGGCCGTTGCCGCCCTCGATCAGATTGTCGCGGATGATGACGGCGCGCGACCGGCTGCCGATGTGGATGCCGCCGGCCGGCGTCCGGCTGCGCGATACCTTGTCGTCGATGCCGATCCGGCTGTGCTCGACGAGCAGTTCGCGCCCCGACAGGAAGATCGCCGCAGCCCGGCCGATCGCCGGATCGTCGGCCAACGACTTCGACAGCGGTTGCAGCGCCACCCGGCAGCGCCGCACGGCATGGGTGCCGCCGCCATTGATGAAGATCGCCGGCCGGTCGGCGCAATCGATGGCAAGGTCCTCGGCGGTGATGGCGCGGCTCGTCTTGGCGGCAAAGCCATTGGCGGCGAACGCTGCGGGCGCATCGGCAAGGATGGCCTCGCCCAGCACATTGGCCATCGCGATGCGCCGGACGACGATGCCCGCGGAACCGATGATGGTCAGCAATGGCCGCGGGTCGCCGTCATCGTTGGTCCAGCGCGTCGTCCGCCCGCAGCCGGTGATGGTGATGTTCTGGCCGCCATCGATGGTGACATGTTCCGCATAGTCGCCGGGGTGGATGCAGACCTCGCCGCCTTCGGCCGGCAGCCGGTCGATTGCCGCCTGGATCGACAGCACATCGCCGAAACTGGTGCGGCCATCGCCGACAGTGACGCGGCAGCAGGCGCCGACCTCGCACAACGGGCGGAA
Source organism: Alphaproteobacteria bacterium (assembly GCA_031412175.1). Classification (GTDB taxonomy): domain Bacteria; phylum Pseudomonadota; class Alphaproteobacteria; order Sphingomonadales; family Sphingomonadaceae; genus Sandarakinorhabdus. The sequence continues at coordinate 5,853 of JANOCM010000444.1, read as the reverse complement.
ATGGTGGCGGCAATCGACGATCGCCCCCAGCCCGGCCGGGGTCGACGTCAGCAGCGCCAGCGGCGCCACTAGCCGGCGTGGGCCCATCGGTGCGGCGCCGTTCAGCAGCGCCCAAGGCGTCACCTGCGTCGGCGTGTTCGGCCGCGCCGCGACGACCCAGTAATCGCCGGCCATGCCATTGGCCGAAAACTCGACCGTCAGCCCGGTCTCGCCGAGCGGCGTTGCGGCGCCAAGCGGCATCGGGTTATCGACCGCTGCGCCGGTGCCGCCGCCGGTCCAGACGCGCAGGAAGAAGAAACTGTTGGCATCGGCATCATCTAGCGGCTGGATCGCCGCCAGCCCCGCCGGCGTCGCGAACCAGGCATCGAGCGCCGCATCGATGCTGGCACCGACGCGGATCGAATCGTCGTCGCCGGAATCGAAGCCGCGTGTCACCCGCAGCAGCAGCCCGGACGGTTCCGCCGCCTTCTCGCCATTGGCGAGCAGCGAGCCCCAGCGCAGCAGCTCGACCGTCATGCCGGCGAGCGGCCAGCCGAATTCGTCGCGCGGTGGATTGAGGAAATGGATGCGGCGGCGCTGGCCGTTCTCATCGTTGCGGACCTGGACGCGATACAGCGGCGCGGCATTGTCGCGGCCCCAGACAAAGCGGCCCGGCGTCGTCACCTGGATGCGGAACGCCTCGTTGCGGGCGCCGAGAAATCCGGCCTGGGCGTTGGGGCGGCACAAATCCTCGAGCGGTTCGAGCTGGGTGAAACCGATCGTCAGCCGCGCGTCGGACGTGACTTCGCCGCCATCGACATCGATGGTGCCGCCGGCGAAACGGCTCGCCAGCAGCGCTGCAAAGGCTTCGGGGCAGGTATCGGGCACGTCGCGCTGGACATCGACGCGCCACGCCATCCGCCGCCGCGCGGTGGTATCGGGGCCGCCGAGCCCGGTTTCGAGCAGTTCGCCGTCCTCGGTCGCGGTGACGGTCATGTCGCGCGCCGACAGCCAGACGAGGTCGGTGCGGCTGCCCGCCGCCGGCAGCGCAAAGTTGCGGTCGGCAGCCGCGATCTGCAGCCAATCGGGCTGGCGCGACCATTGCACGCTTGTCGACGCCAGCCGCGCGCCGCCGAGATAAAAAGTGCCAACAGCGATGCTGAAATCGAGAGCGCCCGCAGCCAGCACCGCGCCCGAAATGGTGAAACCATCATCGGGGCTGCCGCGCGCGCAGATGGTTTCGGTGACCGCCTGGCGCAGCAGCAGCGCGGCGATGTCATCCGATTCGGTGGCGTCGGCATCGATTGGCACCCGGCCCTGCTGGTGGACGACGCCGGTGAACTGCTGCGCAGGGCGCAGGCTATGGCGTGAAATATCGGCGGTCATGGCCGGTCCCCCTTCATGTTTCGAAAACCTGCTGGACAATGGCGTTGATCGGCATGAACTCCGCCAGCTTCGCCGCCAGGTCGTCGTGCTTGATCGGATCGAGCGCGCGCGCAAAGGCGCCGATTTCGGTGCCGCCCTCGCCGCCGCGGGCGATTTCGGGCGGGGCGATCTGGCGCAACTGGGCATGGCCGGGGTCGCCGAAAATCTCCGAAACAAAAGTACCCACCGGCAGCCGCCCGGCAAAGAAATGGCTTTCGTAAGGATGCGGGACACGGCCACCACTCAGCGCCGCGCTGAAACGGAAGCAGCCGGCCCGCTGGTCTTCGGCGAGAACCCGGCCGCTGACTAATAATTCGCTCGCATCGATGCGGCCGCAGACGATGTCGCCGAACACCGTGCTGCGATCGATGGTAAGGCTGGCGTTGCGCAGCCGGATGGCGGGGGCAGCGACGGCGCTGTGGATGATGCTGTCGGCGATGCTGACGGCGTTGGTGGCGCAAGGGTCGGCCGGGCCGGTGATCTCGACGATGCGGCCGGTGATGCTGGCGGCGATGACGATGCTGTCGATCGCGCCGGCAAATTCGAGCGTGACCGCCGGGATCGGCACGGCAGCCCCTGACGGCGCCGCGGCGCGCACCCCGCCGGGATCGAGCGTCACATTCCGCAGCGTGACGCTCGCCCAATTGCCGTCGATCCGCAGCCGCGTCGGGCTGTTCGACGCCGCATCGAAGACGCCGAGCCAAAGCCCGTCGATGACAAGGTGCGCGCCGTCGACGGTCGAGCGGATCGTCACCGTGTCGCCGGCATCCGGCCGCAGCACGACATAGGGCCGTTCGAGGTTGGCGGCGCTGAGCGTCAGGTCGCCATCGGCGAGGATGATGCCATTGGCGGGCAGCGCCGGCGTGAAGGTGCGGCTGTCGATGAAGCGCAGTTCACCCGACAGCGGCGCGGTGAAATCGGGCGCATCGACGGCGACAGGCGTGAAACCAGCCGCCGCCAGCCCCGAGCTGCGATCATGGCTGCCGGCACCGACCGGCCAGAAAATGCCATAGTGGATGGTCTGGACGAACAGTGCGCGATCGGCGGCGAGCGGCTGCAACAGCGCGAAGCGACCACGCGCCGGATCGACGAGCGCTGAAATCCAGCCCGGCGGCGCGAAATCCTGCCCCCAGCTTTCGAGATTGGCACCGTAAAGGCGTTCCGGGCCGAACGCCGGCGCCGCCGCATCGGCGCCGACCGCCAGCTCGATCGCCAGCGTCGCCGCATCGCCGCCGGGCAGCAGGTTGCGCCGCGGGCTGTCGCTGTCCATTGCCGCCGCGATCAACTGCGCCGCCTGGCTGTCGCTGAGCGCGTTGGGCGGCACCGGATCAGTGGCCAGCGCCGCATTGGCGGCGGCGATCAGCCCGGATTCAGATGTGAAATGCCGACCATAGATCGGCGCAAGCGGCACCTGCAGGCCGACCGGGGCATCGCCAGGCTGCGGTGTGAAACCGGCAAAGTTCAATCGCCGGCACGGAATCGGCGCGCGCATTTCCCATTCGCGCGCCACCCTGCAATCGGCCTCCGCCCGCCCCCCGGGCTGGAACAGCGGCACGTCACGCCCCGACGGATCGAGCGTATAGAGCCCCGTGGCGATCTCTACCGGGGTCACGCCGGTCAGCCGATAGGCATATTGCCGGAACAGGTGAAGGTTGACCCGGGCGATATTGTAGCGGCCGAGCACGCCGCGATGGCGCCGCATGTCGGGGTAGTGCGAAACATCGTCATGGGCATGATCGACGATGCTGTCGATCCGCGTGGCGCGCAGATCGGGAAAGCCCCATTGCGGGCTGCGAGTGATCGGTCCCGGCTGCGGGCCATCGTCGAGGCTGTGCCAATGGCGCGGCAGGCGGCGGAAGGCCTCCGACGCCACCGCATCCCAATCGGCGATATCGTCGGCGAGCAGTTCGGCCAGCCGCACGGTGCCGAGGCGGCGGCGATAGAGGATGGCGCGGCCGACCGCAGCGCGCGCGCCGGCGCGATTGCGCGCGTTGACCGGGCGCGCGCCGACCAGCGCGCCGATATAGGCGAGCGCCCAGTCATCAGCCTCGTCGACGCGCGAATCCGACCACAGCCGATCGACCGAACGCCGCGCGATCGCCGCCTGGCCGGCGAGGATTTCGACGAACGCCCGCAACTGCCCCGGGCTGGCAGCAATGCCATCCTCGTTGCGATAGACTTCGGGGATCAGCGCCCAGATCTTTTCGGCATAGTGCCGGTCGAAGCCGTCGTCGGGGATGGTGGCGGCAAGGTCGGTCATCGCATCACCCCACGCTCGCCGTGGCGGCGAAATCGAACCAGCGGCCCTGGCCCGGCGCGATCGCAAACGCCATCGGTACGCCGCCGATCAGGATCGCATCGACGCCGGCGACACCCGGCACGGCGTGGAGCGCGGCGCTGATCGCGCTGCGGAACAGTGCTGCGCCGATGCTTTGGCGTGCCGGCGCCAGCAGGCCCGTTGCCGGGTCGAACAGCGCCGCATGCGCCCCCGCCGCAACGAGGGCGGGCGTGTAGCGCGGCGCGTAAGCCAGCTTGATGGTCAGCGCGCCGACATTCGCGGGCGTTGCTGCCGTGACGGTGACACCTTGGTCGGGGGCGGCCTGGCCGGCGAGCCACAGCTTCAACGCGGCGGACGGATCGGCGCCGCTGGCGATCACCCAAAGGGTCACCACAGCGCGCTGGCCGCGGGCATCCCAGGCCCAGCCGGCGCCGGCGTTGACCACGCCGGGATAGCTGCGCGCCAGCGCGACGAAATCGGCTGCCGACACGGCGCGGCCAATCGTCAGCGCCGCCGCCGGCGCCGCGGTTCGCATCACGTCGGCACTGTCGGCATCGGCGCCGCCGCTCGCCGCCACCGGCGCGTGGATCGACCCCAGCGGCTTCAGCGCGCGCACCGCCTGGAAACTGCCGCCCGGCGGCGGCGTCGCGGCGCCGGCGCCAAAGCGATAGGTGGCGCGGATATTGTCGACACCGCTCGGCGGCCGCGCGCCGCGCTTGCCGTCGCCGAAGCCGATGCGCGTCGTGCCATCGGGCTGCGGCCGCACGACATAGACCTCGGCAGTCGGCAGCTGGCCGAAGAAGCTGTCGACCCGGGTCCAGGCGATGCCATCGACCGTCACGGAAAGCTCGGGGCGGCGGCCGCCTGGCTGGGCGGCGTCCTCGCGCCACGCCAGCGGCTTCTTGGCGAGCGGAAAGGTCATGCAGCCCTGGCCGGCGTCGGCCGAGCCGATGATTTCATCGACAACGGTTTCGCCGCGCACCACCGTCACGACATTGCCGTAAAGGTCGACCGGCGCGACGAGATCGGGCGTGAACGTCGCACTGCCCTGCCCGGCCTGCACCCGCGCTGCGCCGAAGCCCAGTTCGACTATCGTGCCGTCGATGCGCGCGCCCTGCAACGCCGCACCCGACAGCAGGATATCGCCCCCCGCCGGCGCGGTGCCCAGCGGCACGACAGGCGCCACCAGCGCGCCGCTGCCGGCAATGTCGACGAGCGCGATGCTGGTTTTCGCCGGCGCCACCGGTGCCCGCGCCATCACCGGCATGGTGTGAAGGACGATACCCTGCCCGGCGCTCCACGCGACCTTGGGCGCCAGCGTCACCCGCGTTGCGGTCATCTTGGCACCATCGGTGCCGGGAATGGTGACCGCGACGGTGTGCGCCTTGGTGATCCGCACCGGCGTCAGCACGCCATCGATTTCGACCGCGGCGCGGCTTCCCGCGGCGAGCTGCGGATAAACGCTGTCGAGCGTCAGCTTGCCCTTGGCCGGATCATAGGGCGTGACAAAACTATTGCCCGGCAACGGCAACCGCAGGATCGCCACCGACAGCTTCGCCATCTTGCGGCCGGCAAGTGCCAGCACCGCATCACCGCCCGCCGCCAGGTCGAGCCGCTGGTAGCGCGCCGCATCGGGGCCGGTTTCCGGCTCCACCGCAGCGACCCGCGCTGCGGCGTGCTTGCTGCCGCTGCTGACCAGCACGACCGCACCCGCCGGCGGCGCGGCGCGCGGCAGGAAGCGCAGCGTGCCGTCGAAGCGATCGCCGCGCACCGGTGCCAGCCGCCAGCGGTTGCGCTGCGGCCAGGCGGTGCTGTCGGCGTCGATCTCGAAAACCTGCGGCGGCTCCTTGCCGAAACCTTCGGAGCGAAACCCCGTGCCGCGCGGCAGCAGCAGCGGGTCGGCGCCATCGACCTCGACCGCCAGCGCCAGGCTGGCGGCAACGGCGCCGCGTGGGCGATAGCCGATCAACCCGACGAGCCGCTGTGCCGACACGGTATCAGGCGCGGTGCCGATATAGGCGCGTTCGGCGATGCGCGCGTCGTAGAAGCCGGTGACATCGAGGACATAGGCCCAGCCTTCGAGCAGCATAACCCCGGGATCGCCCTCGCTGCGCGCCCGCCAGCCGGCGAGCGCGCCCTGGCCGCGGATCGCCTGCAGCATCGCCTCGCGA
>JANOCM010000443.1:0-7242 GCA_031412175.1 Alphaproteobacteria bacterium | reverse complement strand
CCCCTGCTCCGCAAGACCCACTTTGACAATCTCTGGCTGCTGCCGGCCAATCTCAAGCTCTACAACGCCGAGTATGAAATCGCGGCCTATATCGCCCAGCGTGGCAAAGAGGGTTACGCCTTCATCGACAAAATCAGCGAGGCCATCGCTACCGTCGCAGACGACTTTGACATTGTCATTCTTGATCCGCCTCCTGCCCTGGGCATGATCTCACTAGCGGTCCTGACCGCCGCCAACGCCATGATCATACCCATGCCGCCGAGCATGATCGACTTCTCGTCGACGGCATCGTTTCTCAGCATGCTGGGATCGACGATGCAGCAACTGGCGCAGCTGCGCGGCCGCAGTCCGGTTTACAATTTTGTCAGGCTCGTTGCCAGCAAGACCGACGACAACAAGTCGATGCATCGCGAGATCATCAAGATGGCGCAGCGGCTTTTTGGCTCGGCGATGTTGCGGTCGAGCCTCAAAGATTCGGCCGAGATCGACAATGCCAGCTCGCGGTTGAGCACGGTCTACGAGCTCGACCGACCAATCACCAGCCACGAGGTTCACACCCGTTGTGTCGGCCACCTCAACGCCGTGAATTCCGAGATCGAGATCGAAATTCGCAGGACTTGGCCAAGCCACGCTGCAGCATTGCGCAAGGACGGCGTGATCTGATGATTGTCGATCGACAATTCTGGGCTAAGCCATCAGAATACAACGATAATCTGGCTGCTTTATACAGTTTTCGACGCCACGTCTCGCCAGCACGTTCGTCCGCTTCCTGGCCGACCAGTGCCCCTGCCTGCAGCACCCGGACGGCGCCAATTGTCGATCGACAATTTCAGCGCAAGTCGCTCATCACACGATGATTTCCGACATATTTGGCATTACTTTGAAGGGAGCAAGCTGATGGCTGGTAACCGCGGGTTCGGTGATGCGCTCGCCGATGGCTATGACAGCAGCCGTCCGCCGCCGGCGCGCCCGGCACTGCCGACCGACAGCGTGTTGGCCAGTCGCTCGACCACGCTGGCAGAGCTTGCCACAGGCAAGATAGTCAATGAGCGGACACTCTGGGTGTCTGCGGCTCGCTGCCGACCCTGGCAGTATCACAATCGCGATCAGGCGCTTCTCAACGAGGAGAGCTGTGCCGATCTGATCGACAGTTTAAAAGCTGAAGGGCGCCAGCGGCTGCCGGCGATTGTGCGCCGCTTAAAGGACGATCCTGATCATGATTACGAGATCATTGCTGGGGTCAGACGCCACTGGAGCATTGCCTGGCTCAACAGCCACAATTACCCCGATTTCGAGTTTCTCGTAACCGTTCAGACGCTGACCGATGAGGAGGCGTTTCGTCTCGCCGATGTCGAAAATCGTGCGCGTCAGGACCTCACGGATCTGGAACGTGCGCGCGACTATCGGAAGGCCCTCGATCTGTTCTACGGCGGCAAGCAGAACGAGATGGCCGAACGTCTGAACGTCCAAGCGTCCTGGCTCAGCCGGCTGCTGGACCTGGCCCGGCTGCCGGACGTGGTGCTGGCAGCGCTTGGCGATCCGCGCCAGGTGCGCGTCGAGCATGCAAAGCAACTGGCGCCGTTGCTGCGTGGTGGCAGCGGCATGCAGCGAGTGCTCGCTGCCGCCGAAGCGTTGGCAGCGACGCAAGCTAAGGCAATTGCCGATGGCGCAGCGCCTGTTCGAGCCGCCGATATCGTTCGCCAGTTGCAGCGCGCAGCTGTCGCGATACAGCCAAAGGCGAGGGCAGGGGGGAACACGGTGACATTAAGTGCGGCCCGCAAGCCGATGCTTAAGGTTGGCAAACGACGCGGCGGCGGTGTTCTGCTTGAGTTTTTTGGCAGTTCGGGCGCAACACGTGCTGAACTGCAGGCGGCGTTCGAAGCCGTTCTCACTCAATACGCCGGCGACAAACCGTTTGGCTGAAGGGCTGATCTTGGTACGCCTTGTTCGAGGCCCCGTACCGACATCAGCCCTAGCGCTGGCATAAATGCACTGTCCGCGAGTCTGACGCCTTCTCGATGACTGATTTGGGTAATCAAGATCAGATCCGTCAGGTGGGGATGCGCCGCCGCAGCCGCGCAACCGCCCCTGATCGCGCGGCCAGCGCTTCGGCATAGCGGGTTGGCATCGCCGGCGAGCTCCAGTCCGCGGCCTGACAGATTGCCGCCAGGCCTTCGCCCGCTGCGGTGAGGTCCTGTGCAAAGCCTACTCGCAAACTGTGTCCCGAGAGCCCTCGGCACTGATCGTCAATCGCCGCCTCGTCAAGTTCGGGCTGCAGCTGTTTAAGGCCGCGCCGCGCAATCCGCAGCAGCACGTCGCGGATACCATCGTCCGACAGCCGGTTACCGACCCGCCCGAACCGGTCAACCGACGCCAGCAGGGGCGCATTCGGGGGCAGGGGGCTGCCGGCTGGTGTTTCCCGGATTGCGATCCAGGCGGCGATCGCCGTCATGGCATCAGGGCTCAGATATTTTACGCGGCCCTCGCCCGACTGGTCAGTCTTGGAGCGGCGGATCAGAATCGTCCCCGAACCGTCGCCGGCCGCAGTGACATCGCCGATGTTCATTGCTGCGTACTCCGAACGACGCCGGCCGAGGTCGGTCCCGAGCAGCAGCAGCACGGCGTCACGAGCACCCGCGGCCGTCGAGATGTCGAGTGTCGTCAGCAGCGCCATAACCGATAGCGGCAAAGGCTTGTCAGCAACGATGTCGCCCACCTCGCCTTTGAGCCGCAGGGGCAGTGCCTGGCGGCGCCGGCCGCGGCCATCGAGCCCTTCCTCACGGCGAATGCCTTTCATCTCGCCGGAGACAACACGGTCGCGCGTAGGGGAGGGGATACCGGCAAGGTCGTGGAGGATGGAGATGCTAGCGAGTTGGCGCGAGATCGATGATGACTTGAGCCCGGAACGTGATTGCACCCGCGCAAAATCCCGCACGTCGATGGCGCCTGCGGGGATAATCGGTTGACCGCGAGAGCGGCGGAACGTCCCCCAGGCCCGCATATCGGCGGCAAACGCGCGTTTCGTATTGGCAGCAGCGCCATACCACCAGGCTTCGAACCGGTCGTAGGTCGTCGGACCGATGGCAGGACCGTCGCCGGCAAGCAGGTCGATCAGCGCCTGGCGGTCAGTTGCGGGGGCGTCGAGACGGGGCAGGGGGCTCGTCATGGCCGAAATCGAGCCGTTGAGCGCTCAGGGCGGGCCGCAGGCGCCTCAGGAAAGAAATGGAGCTGCAATGTGCCGCACACTCTCGCTCCCGCGCTGTACGGCCGTCCTGACGGCCCGGATTTCGGGTTTCTGGTCACGACCGCGACCATAGCGGCGCTTTTCGATCGTTTCAAGCTTCTGATAAGTGCAATTATCACGAGCGTGCAGGGCGTAGCGCGGGGAGGCGGGTTCGGCGCGGTTTTGAGGGGTTTCCAAACGCCGTGTTTTTACTTGCACCAAAGTAGCTATTGCGCAATCTACAGCGATGGATATCAGCGGGTCTCTCTACGGTTTTGGCGAGCGTGGCGAAGAGCGGCAAGTGGCATTTGCTGCGCTGGTGCGGACTTTGGCAGCCATCTCGCGGCTCGATGGCGAAATTTCGCATCACCCCCTACGAAACCCATGGCTTCTCATCGAACGAGAGATCGCACTTGCCGTCGCTGCCCGCGAAACCGGGTTCGAGGCAGACCCCCAAAGCATCATTGCGGCCCGGCTCGGCGCGCTCACCTTGCCGCGCGGCCATGTCCAGCTCGGCGACCTCGACGAGCGGGCCCGGCGCTGGGCACCGATCGCCCAGCGCAAAGGGCCGGCGGAGTTGCGCGCGCTCGTGGCAAAGCTGACGCCAGTGCGCGGGACCCGCGACCTCGTCGAACTTTCCGAGAGAGTGGCGCGGGCGCTGGGGGATTGCAGTCAATCGTCGTGGGAGTTTGACGACGATCCGCTCACTGGGACGCCGTTGCTGCGCAACGTCCCGGCGGGGCCCGGGGCGGTTGATGCTGGTGATCTGGCGCTGGCGCTCCCGTTTGCGATGCGACGGGCCGGGGTGACGACGACACTGCTGCCGGGGCTGGTCGGACGGCCGCGGGTGTTTGCGCGGGAGGAGGTCACGCCGCTGGCTGCGCTGACCAGCTGGGCGGCAACACTCGAGCGCCAGGCAGGGGAGGGGACCGCACGGTTGCGCGAGTTGCAGGTCTATGCCGGACAGGTCGAGCGTCAGCTCGCTGACGTGCGGCGGCCGGCGGCGTTGCGGCGCCTGGTGGCGGTGGCGCTGGGGAGTTGGTCGGTGTGGGCGGCGAAGTTGGCGCGGGATACGAAGGTGGATATTTCGAACGCTTGGCGGACGCTCGAGCAGGCGGCGGAACTGGGGCTGGTTGCCGAGGTGCCAGGCCAGAAGCGATCGCGCGGCGATGGCACGATCTACGCCCCGCTACCTTGGTTGCGTATCGCCGGGCTGATCTCGGTACGGCGCGGGCGACCGGCGACGATGATGGTCGGTGGCGGTGATGGGGCGAGGTTGGGGGATGCGATAGCTGAGCTCGATGCGGCCATGGCGGCGGCGGATCGGTTGCTTACTATATGACCCAAGTCAAACAGCCTTCGGAAAGCTCGGCACGGTGCACTGCGCCCAGGCAAGTGCATCTGTTGTCGATAAGATGGACCAGCTAAGAAGATATCGCCCGGCTCGTTGCTATTGCGGTGTCGAAATAGAAGGGTTGGCAGCGCGTGATACGACCGTTTTCAACTTGCCAAAGTTCAAGCATCGGCATGTCGAGGCCTTGCCCTTTCAAGTCCGTGCGAACGACGACTTGATCGGCATCGTCAGTGAAGAACGCGACGGGCTGGACAGCAAATCCGGGCCAAGATGCAACAATGCGTTCCGCCATCGACGCGAAGCCATCGCGCCCTTTGTACTGCCCGCCGAACGGCAGGCTGGCGGCTTGAACGAATATGACGTCATCGGCGAAAAGCGCTTGCGCGCCGGTGAAATCGCCAGCGGAGATCCGTGCATAAAGTTCACGGACGATGTTTTCGGCGCTGATATTCTCGTCAGGCATCAACCGATCCTTCTCCAACGGGTGTAGCGAACCGCTTGCTTTCGCCATCTGAACCTTTGAAAACCCACGCTAGAAGATATGACAGAGGGACGATCGCCCAAACAAGCGCGCTGGCTGACAAAGCCCAAGTCTTCGATTCGACAGTTTGTCGAGGCTCCAGAATTAACGTTGCTGCAGTGACGATGCACCCCAGGCTGATCGCAAAGGCACTGAATGTCGGTGCACGGGGAGATCGCGCGTGCGCGCGACGCAATAACCAGACGCTGCACCACCCCACCAAGCCGTCGACAAGCGCCATGCCCGACAAAAAAATCATCGCCAGAAGCGGCGCAACCCAGAGAGCCCCGGCGTGTATCGCCGATGTTGCCATGAGCGCAGCGGCTGCGAAGGCGTCGAATGACAACGCGAACAGTGCGCCGCACGCTATCGACCCTGCTGGCGTGACCGCCGATTCAGGCTGAAGCCGAGACAGCCGCCCGACCAGCCATCGCCCGACGGAGACGGGCTTTGCCGATCCGCCTCGCTGATGTTTCCAAACAATCCTCAAATTCAGTAAGCCGAGAATCATTAAGGCTGAGACGGCGTTCCACACACCGGCCACCCGAAGCCATTCGGGAGGGCTGGCAAAACCTCCGACGATCGCGAGAGCCGTCGCTACGCACGCGACCACCAGCCCGTGCCCGGTCGAGAAGAACAAGCCGCAGCGCGACGCGCCCTGATCGCGTCGCAGCCCTCGGGCACGCGTCAAGCCATCGATCGTTGCGATATGATCGACATCTGTGCCGTGGCGCAGCCCCATTGCCAGCGCCAGAGCGGCCATGCCGATGAGCTCTGGGGCCACGAGGCTAGCTATTTCGTGGCGGTACCGCCACGCCCGGACCGGCAAGGAGCGGACGCGGCGGGGGCACGAACGGCCAGTCGTCGCTGACGTCGGACAACGGCGCCAGCGCGGTTCGCATCGGGTGATTGAAGACCGCAGAATAGACGACGGCCCCGAAATCGTCGCGCAACCCCCGTCCGTTGATACCCGCAAACCCGAACGAGGCTGCTAGATCGAGGTCGAACGGGATGACGTCCGGCAAAATGTTGCGCGCGGCGAGGGCGCCGTAACCCGCAGGATCGCCGGACGTGCCGGCCAATGTAACTAGTTTGGCAGTCGTCTCGGCCACCAAAGATCCAAAATTCTCGAGGTCGGTATCAGGATCGCTCATATTGTAGCGCAGCGAGTTTTCGGGATCGTCGAGGAATGTCGCAGCAAGATTGGGCTTCCCGCACCGCTGAACCTGTGTCCAATGGCCGTGGTCGTCGGCGGCGACGGTGGTGAAGAAATTGATGCGTGACGACCCCGGTGGCAGCCGCAGGCGCTCAACCGCAAGCTCGATCACGATGGCGATGACGTTGGTTGCGCCGGTGGTCGGCGACCCGTTGCTGAAGGTGTCGGGCATGAACGGCTGCCCGGCGCCGAGCCCGTCGATGAACGTTTTGGCAGCGACGGCATCGAGCCAGAACGGGTCGCCGGCTTCGCCAACCCAAACCCGGCCGAGATCGGGTACGTCAGTGGTCTTTTCGCACGTTCCAGACCCCATGATTGTGCCTTGGCCGTGATGGTCGCGCGCATCGTCATCTTCGACCCAAAAGGCACGCCATGTCTGGGGAGATACCTCCCCATCGAAGACGAACCGTACGATACGATCAACCTTGAGATCGCCATCCACGTCGAAACGGAAATCATAGGCGCAACCCGGTCGAAAGGTCCGAGACTGAATGTTGCCGGTGAACGGGGAGGGAAGCCCTGCCAAGGGGCTGACACACATAATCGCCACAATTTTACCGGGTGACGCGGCGTGAAAGATGTAATTGTCCGTGATGTTGATGCGGCTGTCGGCGCGCGATTCCGGTGAGTCGAAATGATGTCCCATGTGTCAAGCTCCCGCCCCGATTGGGTCATCGCTGTTATTTCGGCTGCAGTCTTTCACAACTCGATCGCTTTTTCCATGATCTTGCTGAAATCGCCCGGGACCCGATAAGTCCCGTACTTCGAGGCCCGCGGCGCAACACAGGTTGACGTCACCCTGTTTTCTTTCTCCGGTTTGGATGCGAGTTTTCCGGCTGTGTGACCAACCGCGAGGAAGGAGCAGACCGTAAAGAAGAGCAGGTATACCGAAGAGCAGATTGCCAACGCGCTGAAGCAGGCGGCGACGG
>JANOCM010000442.1:0-3431 GCA_031412175.1 Alphaproteobacteria bacterium | reverse complement strand
AGGGGGCCACTCCCTCCCCCTTGCGGGGAGGGCGGGGAGCTCTACCCCAGCGCCCGCAGCCGTTCGTCCATCGCCAGTTGCGTCCGGCTTTCGAGGCCCAGCTTGGCATAGACATTGTGCAGGTGCATTTTCACCGTGCCTTCGGAAATGCCCAAAGCGTCGCCGATATGGCGGTTGCGCTGGCCGGCGGCGACCAGCCGCGCGACGTCGCGTTCGCGGCGCGTCAGTTGCGCGGCCTCGCTCGCGGCGTGGCGGCGGTCGTGCGCCAGCGCCAGTGCGTCGCGGTCGAACCACTGCCCGCCGCTGGCGACCGCGGCGAGGCACAGCGCCACGCTGGCCGGGCCATCCGATTTGACGATAAGGCCCTTGCAGCCGGCATCGATGGCGGCGGCGATGCCGGGGTGATCGGCGGCCGGCGCGATGATGATCACCGGCCGTGACGTCGCTGCAGCCAGCGCGGCGCCATCCAGATCGATGTCGATGATGGCGATGTCGATGCCGCCGGCGGCAAGGCTGGCGCGGGTTTCGATCGGGCACGACAGCGCCGCCACCACGGCATGGCCCTGCGCCGCGAGCAGTGCCGCCAGCCCGGCGGCCACCAGCGGCTGGCGATCGGCGACGAGCAGCCGCAGCGCCGGGCTGAAATCCCGATTGTCGTGCCAACGCATCATCTTCGACCCCTTATCCTTGGGTAGAGATACGGCCGCCCGGGCGCGATGGTTGCGCGGATTTTTGCGTTGCCGCGCGGCTTGCCCGTGGCGGCGCGCGTCTCTACCGTCGCGGGGCAGGGGAGACATCGGCATGACGTTGAAATTCGGGATTCTGGTGGCACTTCTGGCGGCGGGGCCGGTGGCGGCGGAAACCGTCGCGATCACCGCCGATCGCATGATCGACGTGGTGTCGGGCAAGACGGTCGCCAACGCCGTCGTTGTGGCCACCGACGGCCGCATCGTCGCGGTCGGGCCGGCCAACAGCACGGCGATCCCGGCCGGCGCGCGGACCATCGCACTCGGCGCCGTGACGATGCTGCCCGGCCTCATCGACATGCACGTCCATCTGAGCGGCGATCCGACCATCGGCGGCTATCGCGGCCTTGAATATGCCCGCAGTTTCAGCACGGCGATCGGCGTCGCCTTCGCCAAGCGCACGCTCGACGCCGGCTTCACCACGGTGCGTAACGTCGGCAGCGGCAATCTCGATGATATCGGGCTGAAACAGGCGATCGAGGGCGGCTATATCACCGGCCCGCGCATCGTGCCCGCCACCTATTCGATCGGCGCCACCGGCGGGCATTGCGACGCCACCGAATTCCAGCCCGAGATCAAGGTCGAAACGCCCGGCATCGCCGATGGCCCCGATGCGATCCGCGCCAAGGTCCGCCAGCTGCGCAAGATGGGTGCCGAGGTCATCAAGTTCTGCGGCACCGGCGGGGTGTTTTCGAAAACCACCACGGTCGGCGGCCAGCAGTACAGCCAGGCCGAAATGGATGCCCTGGTTGCCGAAGCGCACATGCTGGGGATGAAGGTCGCCGTCCATGCGCACGGCACCAGCGGTATCAACACCGCGCTCCGGTCCGGCGCCGACACCATCGAGCACGCCAGCCTCGCCGACGACGAAAGCTTTGCGCTGGCCAAGAAAGCCGGCGCCTGGTTCTCGATGGATATCTATGACGACGATTATATCCTTGCCGAAGGCGCGAAGAACGGCGTGTTCGCCGAGAGCCTGGAGAAGGAACGCGCCATCGGGCTGAAGCAGCGCCAGACCTTCCAGCGGTCGGTGCGCGCCGGGGTGCGCCATGTCTTCGGCACCGATGCCGGCGTCTATCCGCACGGCACCAACGCGCTGCAATTTGCCAAGATGGTCGAATGGGGGATGACGCCGTTGCAGGCGATCCAGGCGGCGACGCTCAACGCCGGGCAGGCGCTCGGCCGCGAGGCCGATGTCGGCACGCTGGCGGTCGGCCGTTATGCCGATATCGTCGCGGTCGCCGGCGATCCACTCGCCGATGTCCGCGCGCTGGAGAAGGTCGCTGTCGTCATCAAAGGCGGTGTCGTGGCCAAGGACGCGCGCTGATGCCGAAATGGTTGAGCGGATTGCTGCTTGTCCTTGGAATCCTTGCGACTATCCTCGTCGGGCTGGCGAGTTGGGACAATCTGACCGCGCATGGTTCGGTCGCCGATCCGGTGCTCAAGCGCGACGTCCGCATCGTCCGTGACAGCTGGGGCGTGCCGCATATTTTCGGCAAGACCGATCCCGATGTCGCCTATGGGCTGGCGATCGCCCATTCCGAGGATGATTTCCGCAACCTCGAGGAGGTCATCGCCGCGGTGCGCGGTCGCGGTGGCGCGATCACCGGTGAGGATGGCGCGAAATTCGATTTCGCGACCGCGCTGCTCGGCGCCAATGAAACCGCGGCGAAACACTATGGCGAGCTGCCCCTCGATACCCGGCTGCTGCTGCAAGCCTATGCGCAGGGCCTCAACCATTATGCGGCGAAGCATCCGTCCGAACAGCGCATCCGCGGGCTGTTCCCGGTCAATGGCCAGGACATTGTCGCCGGCTTCATGCTGCGCTCGCCGTTCTTCTTCGGCCTCGACCGGCCGCTGGGCGCGCTGGTGGCCGGCGAACCGGTGCCGCGCGACGCGGGCCCGGCCGATGAACGCGGCTCCAATGGCTTTGCGGTCGCCGGCAAGCGCTCGGCGGATGGCGTCACCCGGCTGATCGTCAATTCGCACCAGCCGTGGGAGGGCGGGGTGTCGTGGTGGGAAGTCGTCGTCCATTCCGAAGCGGGCTGGGATTTCGCCGGCGCGCTGTTCCCCGGCGCGCCCTATCCGCTGCTCGGCCACAACAAGACTTTGGGCTGGACCAACACCGTCAATCGCCCCGATCTGATCGACACCTACAAGCTGGTCGTCAACGACGCCGGCACCGAATATCGGCTGGATGGCAGATGGTTGCCGCTGGAAACCCGGCGCGTCTGGCTGCGCGTGAAATTCGGACCCCTGGTGCTGCCGATCCCGCGGACGATCTATCGCTCGGTCCACGGCCCGGTCATCAAGAACGACAAGGGCTGGTTCGCGCTGCGCTATGCCGGCATCGACGATGTGCGGCAGGTGACGCAATATTACCGGCTCAACAAGGCGAAGACGCTCGACGAATGGCAGCGTGTCATGGACATGCAGGCGATCAGCGGCACCAATTTCGTCTATGCCGACGCCGCCGGCCATATCGGCATGTTCTACAACGCCCGCTTCCCCGATCGCGCACCGGGCTATGACTGGAAGGGCATTTTGCCCGGCGACACGTCGAAAACCTTGTGGACGAAATACCTGCCGTGGCGCGCCGACCCGATGGTCGTCGATCCGGCGGCGGGCTGGGTCGGCAACAGCAACAACACGCCGTTCCTGTCGACAGCCCCGGCGAACGAGCAA
>JANOCM010000441.1:0-4578 GCA_031412175.1 Alphaproteobacteria bacterium | reverse complement strand
GCAATCGGGGCGGAGCGTTTCCACCGCCAGCACGCGCAGCGGCAGCAGCGCCTTGAGCGGCCCGGGGGCGAGGCCATCGGGGATGGTGACGTCGCGGGTCTTGGCCCCTGACCGCGGGCCGATCACCACTAGCGCCGGCGTGTCACGCAGCCGTGCCACGACTTCCGGCCCCGGCATCGCCAGCGCCGGCGCCAGCACCAGCGCATAACCCGCCAGATCGGCACCGGGCGCGACGAAATCCACGTCCAGCCCAAGCCCGCGCACCGCGCCATAAAATTGCGCGACGATGGCGTTGTAATCATAGCCGGCGCCCTGGCGCTCGATATCCGACAGCCATTGCGCCTCGATATCGACGATGATCGCCACCGGCGCGCGGGCCGGCTCGGGCAGGTCGATTGCCGCCAGTTCGCCGGCCAGCTGGGCGATTTCGGGCCAGGCCTCCGCCTCCGATGAATCGGGACGCAGCAGCCCGGCGTGCATCTGTTCCTGCGCGAACGGCACCTGCCGCCAGCGGAAAAAGCTGACCACCGCGGCGCCGTGCGCGAACGCCTCCCAGCTCCACAGCCGCACCATGCCCGGCGCCGGCCGCGGATTGTGCCGCGCCCAGTTCACCGGGCCCGGCTGCTGCTCCATCACCCAGAACGGCCGCCCGGTCAGGCCGCGGGTCTGGTCGAACAGGAGGCCCTGCATGTCGGGATGGCCGGTGCACAGCCACGGCCGGAAATCCGCCGCCGGCGCGTCGGCCATGGCGAGATCGGCGCGCCCCAGCGGATAATTGTCGTACGACGCGAAATCGAGCGGTGCCGCCAGCGCGTGATTGTCGACGCCGGTTTCGGGCATCGGAATGAAATTGTGCGTCACCCAGCGGCCCGGCGAATGGGCGCGGATGATCCCCACCATCGCGTCGTGAAACGCCACCACCGCGTCGGACGCATAGCGCCGCCACGCCATGCGATGCGCCGGGCTGGTTTCGGTGACCGCGCCGACCGGCAGCTCGATAGCGTCGAAGTCCCGATATTCCATCGACCAGAACACATTGCCCCAGGCGCTGTTGAGCGCGCCGATATCGGCATATTGCCCGCGCAACCATGCCCGAAACCCGTCATGCGCCGCCGGCGAAGCGCTGAGCGCCGTGTCGTGGCAGCAGAGTTCATTGTCGGTCTGCCAGCCGACGACATGCGGGTTATTGCCATAGCGCGCCGCGACTGCCGTGCTGATCCGCATCGCTTCGGCGAACCAGGTGGGACTCGAAAAATCACTATGCCGCCGCGAGCCGAAGCCGCGCGTGCGCCCCGTCGCCGGATCGACCGGCAGGATCTCCGGATGTGCATCGACCAGCCATTTCGGCGGCGTCGCCGTCGGCGTGCACATGACGACCTTGAGGCTCGCCGCCCCCAGGGTCGCCACGGCGCGATCGAGCCAGCCCCAGTCGAAAACCCCTGCCGCGGGCTCGATCCGCGCCCACGCAAATTCGGCGATGCGCACATAAGCCAGCCCCAGCGCGCGCATCCGCCGGGCATCCTCCGCCCACCAGCTTTCGGGCCAATGTTCGGGATAATAGCAGACACCGAGCATCGCGGGGATTTCCAAACCTGGGGGAACGACATAGGCCTTGTGCCCGATGCCGCCCGCCGCTGCCAATCCACCGCTTTTCGTTCGCCTCGATGGCGAGCGTGTGACACTGGTCATCGGTCTCGGCAGCGGCGTGCCGGTGGCGCTCTACTGGGGCCCACGGCTGGCGGACGGGATCGACCTCGAACAACTGCAGGCGCTGGCGGCACGCGCCGAAGCCCCCGCCTCGCCCTACCCCGAACCGCCCTGGGCGCTGACACCGCAATCAGGGCAGGGCTGGAGCGGCCGGCCGGGGCTGGCCGCGCATCGCGACGGGCATGGCTGGGCGACGCTGGCACTGCTGTATAATGTCGATACCAGCCTTCCGGGGCGGCTGCTGCTGGAAGCCGGCGACGACACCAACGGCATCGTTCTCAGCCACGAGCTTCAGATCGACGGCGATATCCTCATCGCCGGCACCTGGCTCCGCAACACCGGCGACACGCCGCTGGCGGTCGAATGGGTGGCCGCGCCGATGCTGCCGATTCCCGGTCACGCCACCGATATCATCGGCTTCGAGGGCCGCTGGGCCGGCGAGTTCCAGACCGTGCGTCATCCCCGCCACACCGGCACATGGCTGCGGGAGAACCGCCGCGGCCGCACCAGCCACGACGCCTTCCCCGCGGTTATCCTTGCCGATGCCGCCACGACCGAATCCAGCGGCCAGGCCTGGGGCTGGCACCTGGGCTGGAGCGGCAACCATCGTATTGCCGTCGAAACCCTCGCCGACGGCCGTGCCGCCGTCGCCATGGAAGCGCTCTACCTTCCCGGCGAAATTCGCCTCGCCCCCGGCGAAGCCATCACCACGCCGCCACTCTACGCCAGCGTCTCGGAGCACGGCTTCTCCGGACTGTCGCAGGCCTTCCACGCCTATTTAAGGTCACGCCCGCAACACGCCCGCCTGACCGCCAAACCCCGCCCGGTCCATTACAACAGCTGGGAAGCGGTCTATTTCGACCATGATCCCGAAGTGCTGACGGACCTCGCCAGCCGTGCCGCCGCGGTCGGTGCCGAACGCTTCGTCCTCGACGATGGCTGGTTCAAGGGCCGCCGCAGCGACCGCGCCGGGCTCGGCGACTGGACCGTCGACCCAACAGTCTATCCGCACGGCCTCACACCGCTGGTCGATCATGTCCGTGGTCTCGGCATGGAATTCGGCCTCTGGGTCGAGCCCGAAATGGTCAACCCGGACAGCGACCTCTATCGCGCCCATCCCGACTGGGTGCTCACCGCCCCGCCGGCGCCGCAACATGATTTCCGCCACCAGCTCGTGCTCGATTTCGGGCGCCGCGACGTCCGCGATCACCTGTTCGCGGCGATCGACGCGCTGCTGCGCGATCACCCCATCGCCTATCTCAAATGGGACATGAACCGCGACCTGAGCCACCCCGGCGGTACCGATGGCCGCGCCGGCGCCCGCGCCCATGTGCTCGGTGTGTACGACGTTCTCGACCGGCTGCGCGTCGCCCACCCGCACGTCGAGATCGAAAGCTGTGCCTCGGGCGGCGGCCGCGCCGACTACGGCATTCTCGCCCGCACCGACCGCATCTGGACAAGCGATTCGAACGACGCGCTCGATCGCCTAACCATCCAGCGCGGCTTTTCGCATTTTTTCCCCGCCGAACTGATGGGCAGTCATGTCGGCCCGCGCCGCTGCCACATCACCGGCCGCGTGCTGCCGATGGCGCTGCGCGTCGCCACGGCACTGTTCGGGCACATGGGAATGGAGATGGACCTGCGCGAGATGGATGCGCGCGAGACCGAGACGCTCACCGCCGGGGTGGCGCTGCACAAACGCCACCGCGACCTGATCCACAGCGGCGATCTGGTGCGGATCGACACCGGCGCCGATGCCAACGCCTTTGCCATTGTCGCGGCCGATCGCAGCGAAGCGCTGGTTTCATACACCCAGGTCACTCAGCCAGTGGCGGTTTTCGCGCCGATGCTCCGGCTTGAAGGCCTCGATCCGGCGCAAAACTACGCGGTTTCGCTTGAATGGCCAATCAAGCAAAATGCCACCGAAATGCCGCCGCTCGGCGTGTTTTCCGGGGCATTGCTCGGCCGGATCGGGCTGCAAATGCCGCGATTGCGCCCTGCCAGCGCCATGATATTGCAGCTGAAAGTCGTGAATCCGGGCTGAAAGGGCACATTTTTCGCACCCCGCTTGCCGGTTCGCCGCCCGGCCGCCATGCTGCCGCGATGATCCAAGCCATTACACGCCTGCCCGGCCCGCTCGATCGCGCCGAACTGACCCATATCGATCGTGTCCCCATCGACATGGCGCGCGCTGCGGCCCAACACGCCGCCTATCGCGATGCGCTCGAACGCGCCGGGGCGACCGTCACCGTGCTGCCGGCGCTCGCCGACTATCCCGACAGTTGCTTTGTCGAGGATACCGCCGTCATCCTGCCGACGCTGGTTATCCGCACCCGGCCGGGCGCGGTGTCGCGGCAGGGGGAGGTGGCGCAGATCGCGCCGCACCTGCCGACCGATCGTCCCCACGTCACCATCATCGCGCCGGGAACGCTCGACGGCGGTGATGTCATGGTCGTCGGGCGCGATATCTTCATCGGGCTGACGCTGCGCACCAACGCCGCGGCGGTGGCGCAGGTGGCGGACGCGGTCGCCGCGCACGGGTTGCGCGTCACCGGCGTGCCACTTGCGGACGCCCTGCACCTCAAAACCGCGGTGTCGGCGCTCGCCGATGACCTGGTGCTCGTCAATACCGACTGGATTGACCCGGCGGTTTTCGGCCGTCGCCACATCGCCAGTGCGCCCGGCGAACCCTTTGCCGGCAACAGCCTGACTGTCGGCAACACGGTGTTCCACGCCACCGGCACCGCCACGCTGGCGCGGATTGCCGCCGCCGGGTTCGACGTCGCCTTCCTCGACATATCCGAGTTCGGCAATTGCGAGGCCGGGCTGACGTGTTTGAGCCTCGTTTATGCTGCTCCCCCTCCCTGAAAG
>JANOCM010000440.1:0-2408 GCA_031412175.1 Alphaproteobacteria bacterium | reverse complement strand
TTCACCGGCGGCACCGGCATCGCCCGCCATGTCATGATGGCGGCGGCCAAGAACCTGGTGCCGCTGACATTGGAACTCGGCGGCAAGTCGCCGACGATCATCAGCCGGTCGGCCGATATCGGGGTCGCCACCGAGCGCATCGCCATGGGCAAGATGATGAACGCCGGCCAGATCTGCCTGGCGCCCGATTATCTGCTGGTGCCGCAGGAAAGCGAAGGCGCGGTGGTCGAAGGGCTGAAGGCTGCCACCGCCAAGATGTATCCAACGCTGCTGGCGAACCCCGACTATACCTCGGTGCTCGGCGCGCGGCATCGCGAACGGCTGGAAGCCCATGTCGAGGACGCCCGCGCCAAGGGCGCGACGATCGAGGTGATCAACCCGGCCAACGAGGATTTCTCCAAGCAGAACACCAACAAGATGCCGCTGCACCTTATCCGCAACCCCACCGACGAGATGACGGTGATGCAGGAGGAAATCTTCGGGCCGCTGCTGCCGATCCGTACCTATGCGACGACCGACGGCGCCATCGACGAGGTCAACCGCCGCGACCGGCCGCTGGGGCTGTATTGGTTCGGCCAGGACGCCGCCGAACAGCGCCGCGTGCTCGACCGCACCATCTCGGGCGGCGTCACCGTCAACGATGTGATTTTCCATGTCTCGGCCGAGGAACTGCCCTTCGGCGGCATCGGCAACGCCGGCATGGGGTCGTACCACGGCCACGACGGCTTCAAGGAATTCAGCCATGCCAAGGCGATCTACACCCAGCCCAAGCTCGACCTGGCCGGGCTGGCGGGGTTCAAGCCGCCCTATGGCGACAAGACACGCAAGGCCCTGACGCGGGAATTGAAGGCGTAGTGCTGGAACGGCTCGCCTGGCTGCTGCTCGCGGCGATCCACGCGCTGCCGGCGCTGGCCCTGCTGCGGCCGGCGATGATCACCCGGCTTTACGGTGTGGTGCCGGGCGGCAGTGGTTTCCTGCTGCTCCACCATCGCGCTGCGCTGTTTCTCGTTGTCGTGGTGATCTGTTGCTGGGCGATTGCCGACCCGGCTGTCAGGCGCCTCGCGGCTGTCGCGACAGCGATCAGCATGGTCGGCTTTCTGGTGCTTTATGCACAGGGTGGTCGGCCACCGGCGTTGCGAACCATCGCGATCGCCGACCTGATCGGGTTGCTGCCGCTCGGCCTCGTCGCCTGGCTGGCATACCGGCCGGTGCCGGCATGACCACGGCCCGCTGCCACTGCGGCGCGGTCAGCGTCGAGGTCGCCACAGCGATCACCGATGTCAACGTCTGCCACTGCGAGGCCTGCCAGCGCCGCACCGGGTCGCCGTTCGGCATGATCGCCTGGGTGTCGCGCGAGGCGGTGACGGTAACCGGCGAAACGCACAGCTATACCCGCGAGGCCGACAGCGGCCGCGCCTTCACCAGCCGCTTTTGCCCGCAATGCGGCAGCAACATCCTGTTCGAAACGCCGATGCGGCCGACGGCGATCGGCATCGCAGCGGGTGCCTTTGCCGACCCGGCCTTTCCGCCGCCGGTACGGTCGGTGTGGGAGGAAAGCCGCCACGCCTGGGTGGTGCTGCCCGACGGCGCGCTGCATTTCGAACAGGGGCGGACGCCGCCGCCGGGGGCGGTGCGTTAGGCTGGCGGCCGGGTTGCCGCGAGCGACGCCCGGTCGGTCAGTGCCGCCTGCAATGTCCTCAGCGCCGCATGCGCCCGCCAGTCGATGTCGGGCCACCGCAGGTCGAGATATTCGCAGGCGATAACGATGCAGAGCTCGGGATAGCCCGGCACCGCCCCGATCCGCCCGGCCAGCGCCGCCAGCGCGCGGGTGATGGCGCGGCGCTGGCGGTCGGGCCAGGTGCCTTCGGTAACCCCCTGCGCCGCGTTGAAACGCAGGTTGATCGCCGCATCGAGGATGCCGTCGGCAATCGCCTCCGTCGTCAGGCCGTGCCAATGCGCCGGGCCGGCCGTCGCCAGCAGCGTCTGGCCCGGCGCCTGCGCCAGCAGATAGGCGGCGATGACCCGCGAATCGACGATGCTGCTGCCATCGTCCAGCACCAGCACCGGCACCTTGCCGAGCGGATTGGCGGCCAGCAGTTCGGCGCCATCCTCCATCGGCGCCGTCTCCACCAGCGTCACCGGCAACGCCAGTTCATGCGCCAGCACCCGCAGCTTGCGGGCATAGGGTGAGGTCAGCGAGGCAAGAAGTTGCATGGCGTCTTTCTGCTCCCCTCCCTGAAAGGGAGGGGCTGGGGGAGGGTGACTCTGTTGGACGGGGGCGGGCGCGGCGGCACGCGCCCACCCCCCCCCCCACCCCCTAACGGGGGGGGGGACAAAAAACCAAAAAACCAGTAGCCCCCGGCCCCCAAGGCGCCCCCCCCCCGAACGCCCCCGCGGGGCGGGGGGCG
>JANOCM010000439.1:0-2836 GCA_031412175.1 Alphaproteobacteria bacterium | reverse complement strand
CGGTCGGATCACTATGCCTTCGTCAAGCGCGGCGTGCCGGCGATCATGCTCGCCACCGGTTTCGGCAATGGCGGCGACAAGATCTGGGAGAGCTTCCTCAAGACCGACTATCACCAGCCGAGCGACGACATGAAGCTGCCGATCGACTGGGCGGCCGGCGCCAAGTTCGCCCGTGTCAATTACCTGATCGCCCGGCAGATCGCCGATGGCGCCGAGCGGCCGCGCTGGTACGCCGGCGATTATTTCGGCACGACCTTTGCGCCTTCCGCGCCAAAGGCCGCGCGCGCCAAGGGGGAATGACGATGAAAACCGTGAGCAAATGGACCGCGCGCATCGGTATCGCGACGATCGTCGCGGCGCTGCTGGTGCTGCTGGCCGGGCCGTTCATCAAGTTCGGCGTGCTGCCGTGGCAGGCGGGGCTGTTGCTGTTCGTCATCGCGGCACTGCTGGCAGGCCTGGGCGGCCTCTACAGCCTCGTCATGCTGATCCGGCGTCGCGGCGGTGTGGTGACGTTGCTGGCGGCGGCGGCGGGCCTTGCGGCGCTTGCCATCCCGGCGGCGATCATCGCCGAAGGCCGCAACGTGCCGCCGATCAACGACATCACCACCGATACCGCCAACCCGCCGGCGTTCGAGGCGATCACCGCCGCGATGCGCGGGCCGGGGACGGCGCCGCTGGCCTATGATCCGGGCTTTGCCGCCCAGCAGCGCGCCGGCTATCCCGACCTGAAGCCGCTGACCGTTACCGATGCCCCAGATGTTGCCTTTGACGAGGCGCTCGGCGCCGCAAAATCGCTCGGCTGGGCGATCATCGCCAGCGACGCGGGCCGCGGCCGTATCGAGGCGACCGACACCGTGCCGTGGTGGGGTTTCCACGATGATATCGTCATCCGGCTGACCCCGGCCGATGGCGGCACGCGGATCGATGTGCGGTCGAAATCGCGCGTCGGCAAGGGCGATGTCGGCGTCAATGCCAAGCGCATCGCCGATTTCTACGCGCAGGTCGGCAAGCAGTGAGCAACACGCTGGCGCTGGCGCAACAGCTCGTCCGCTGCGCCAGCGTCACCCCCGCTGACGCCGGCGCGCAAGGCGTGCTCGCCGATGCGCTCGCCGATCTGGGGTTCTCCGTCCACCATTTGCAGCTCGGCACGCCGCCCGACGGCCCCATCGAAAACCTGTTCGCGACCATCGGCAGCGGCCACCCGCACTTCGCCTTTGCCGGCCATACCGATGTCGTGCCGGTCGGCGATGCGGCTGGGTGGAGCGTCGACCCCTTTGCCGGCATCGTCACCGATGGCCAGTTGGTGGCGCGCGGCGCCAACGACATGAAGGGCGCCATCGCCGCCTTCGTTACCGCCGCCGGTCGCCAGATCGATCGCGGCTTCACCGGCCGGCTCTCGCTGGTCATCACCGGCGACGAGGAAGGGCCGGCGACCTTCGGCACATCGGCGATGCTGAGCTGGCTGGAGGAAACCGGGCTGGTGCCCGACCTCTGCCTCGTCGGCGAACCGACGTCGCGGCAGCATCTGGGCGACATGATCAAGATCGGGCGGCGCGGGTCGCTTAACGCCTGGATCACCGTCAACGGCGCGCAGGGCCATGTCGCCTATCCGCACCGCGCCGACAATCCGGTGGCGCGGCTGGTCACCATCCTCGATGAACTCCAGGCGCGCGGGCTCGATCACGGCAATGCCTGGTTCGATGCGTCGAACCTCGAGATCACCGACATCGCCGTCGGCAACCCCGCCACCAACATGATCCCGGCGCAGGCGCACGCCCGGCTCAACATCCGCTTCAACGACAGCCACAGCGGCGCCGATCTCGAAGCCTGGATCCGCGCCACCGTCGCCGCCCATGCCCCGGCAGCCGACGTGACGGTGAAGATTTCGGGGGAGGCGTTCCTGACCGAACCCGGCGCATTCTCGGGCCTTGTCGCCGACGCCGTCACGGCGGTGACCGGCCTCACCCCCGAACTGTCGACCAGCGGCGGCACGTCGGACGCGCGCTTCATCCGGCGGCTGTGCCCGGTGGTCGAATTCGGCCTGCCCGGGGCGTCGATGCACAAGACCGACGAAAGCGTCGCGGTCGCCGATCTCGCGGCGCTCGCCGACATCTACGACGGCGTCCTCGCCCGAGTCTTCACAAAGCCCTAACTGGACCTCGTCACGGCCCCGTGCCAAGACTGGCACAGGCGTGAGCACGGCGGGGACGAGGGTGCGGCTGTACAGCGAAGCAAGGCGGCGCGGCATTTTCCGGGCGGCAGCGACCTATCTGGTCGTGTCGTGGATCGTGCTCGAAGTCGGCTATGTGCTGTCGACGATCCTCGGCCTGCCCAAGCCGGTGATGAAGACCATGCTGGCGCTGCTGGTGCTGGGCTTTCCGGTCGCGGTGGCGCTGGCGTGGAATTTCCGCTTTGGCGATGGCGGGTTGCTGCGCCACGACGATGGGCCGGCTGCGGACGAGGCGGCGCATGGTGGCGCGCATGAAGCGGGTCACGGCGGTGGCCACGGCCACGGCAGCGTCGGCGGCGTCGATCCGCTGCCGATCATCGTCGGCATCATGGTGCTCGGCGGCCTCGTCGTGCTCGGCGTCAGCAAGCTGACCGGCGGCGACACCGCCAAGGGCCCGGTCGACGGTCAAGGCGACGCCATTGCTGCGGCTCCCGCGCCAGGTGATGCCGCCAAACGCGCCCTCGCGACCCCCGCAGCGGTACGCATCGCCCCGGCCAACAGCATCGCCGTGCTGCCCTTCGACAATCTGTCGGGCGATCCCAATCAGGCGTTTTTCTCGGATGGCATGGCCGAGGAATTGCGCGGCGCGCTGGCCAGCGTCGCCGG
>JANOCM010000438.1:0-7225 GCA_031412175.1 Alphaproteobacteria bacterium | reverse complement strand
CGGCATGTTCGAACATGTCGGGCTGCCGCATTTCAACCAGTTCTTCCAGACCGTCGAGGCGCTGCTGAGGCCCGATGGCGTCGCGCTGATCCATTCGATTGCGCGCGCTGACGGCCCCGGCGCCACCGACCCCTGGACGGCGAAATACATCTTCCCCGGCGGCTATTCGCCGGCGCTGTCGCAGATCGTGCCGGCGGTCGAAAAGGCCTGGCTGTGGATCACCGACATCGAGGTGCTGCGGCTGCACTATGCCTGGACGATCCGCCACTGGTACGACCGTTGCGCGGCAAAGCAGGCGGAAATCGAGACGCTTTACGACGCGCGCTTCTACCGGATGTGGATGTTCTACCTTGCCGCGGCGATGTCGGCGTTCAACAATGACGGCCATATGAACGTCCAGATCCAGCTGACCAAGCGCCGTGACACGCTGCCGGTGCGCCGCGATTACATGGCGGCGGCGGAAGCGGCGATGACAGCGTGATGCGCGTTCCCGATTCGGCGCTCGACGAACTGCGCACGACGGGGTTTGCGCGGGTGCCGGACTTCATTCCCGCCGAGACGCTCGCCGCCGCGCGCGCCGCGCTGTGGACGGTGTTCCCGACCCCTGAAGCCTATTTCGCCGACCCCGCTGCGCACACGCGCATGGGGCGCAGCCAGTTCGCCGGCATCCGGCTGTTCCCCTATGACAATCCGGCGCTCGATGCGCTGCCGGTGCTGCCCGGGCTTGTGGACGCCGCCGAACGCTTTCTGGGCGGCCCCGACATCGATCTCTACAAGATCGAGCTCTGGGCCAAATATGCCGGCGCCACCGATTACGACCAGCCGCACCACCGCGACTATGCCAATCACACCCTCGTCGTGCCGCGCGCCGACCGGCCGCAGCTGACGACGATCATGCTGTTGTCCGATGTCGACGAAGGCTGCGCGCCGACCTGCGCGGTGCCGCTGCAGCACAGCGCGCATCTGCCGACGACACCGCAGATCCTGCCGCCAGGCGAGCTGGTGGAGCACGAGGTCGCGCTGACCGGGACCGCTGGCACGCTGATCCTCTATCGCACCGATGTCTTCCACCGCGGCTCCAACTTCACCAGCCCCGAGGCGTCGCGCTTCATCATCATGACCGATTTCAAGCGCCGCGGCTGGCCGTGGACCGGCAAGATCGCCTGGCCCGACCGTGCCGACCGCCCGGGCTGGTCGACGGCGCTGGCGGCGATGAGCGTGCGCCAGCGCGACCTGTTCGGCTTTCCGCCGCCGGGCAGCGAATACTGGACACCGGAAACGCTCGCCGGCACGGCGGCGCGCTATCCGGCGATGGACATGACGCCCTATGCAACCCCTTGCCCGGCGGCTGCAGAACGCTAGGGTCGCGACCATGATCCTTCGCCCGACGCTCGCCGCCCTGCTCCTCCTCGCAGGCTACCCCGCCATCGCACAGGACGCCGACAAGCCCGAAAAGCCGGCGAAAGCCGACGAAGCCATCCCGCCGCCCAACCGTTCCGTCACCCGCCACAGCGGCAGCTTCGGCGGGGTGAAGGTCAGCTACACCGCCACCACCGGCGAGACATACCTGAAGGACAAGGACGGCAAGCCGACCGCCGCCATCTTTTCGACAAGCTATGTCAAGGACGGCAAGGACCCGCGCCGCCCGGTGACCTTCCTGTACAACGGCGGCCCCGGCTCGGGATCGGTGTGGCTGCACATGGGCGCCTTTGGCCCCAAGCGCGTGAAGATCCCCGATGCCAAGGACGATGGCGCGCCGCCCTACCCGATCGTCGACAACCCCGAAAGCCTGCTCGATGTCACCGACATCGTCTTCATCGATCCGGTCGGCACCGGCTTTTCGCACGCGCTCGGCAAGACCGATCCGAAGACCTTCTGGGGAATCACCGCCGATGCCAAGTCGATCAGCGACTTCATCCGGCTGTGGCTCAACGACAACGGCCGCTGGAACGCACCCAAGTTCATCGGCGGCGAAAGCTATGGCACGACCCGCTCGGCGGCGCTGATCAACGAGCTCGAAGGCCGCTACAACGACGTCGCGGTCAACGGCGTCATCCTCATCTCGACGATCCTCGATTTCGGCGCCGAGGCCGAAAGCGAAGGCAACGAGATGCAATATGTCGTCACCCTGCCGTCGATGGCGGCGGTGGCCTGGTATCACAAGGCCTTGCCGAACCAGCCGGCGGCGCTCGAACCCTTTCTCGACGAAGCGCGCGCCTTTGCCCGCGGGCCTTACATCACTGCGCTGCTCAAGGGCACGCAGCTGACAGCCGAGGAACGCACCGCCGTGCGCCGGCAACTTGCAGGCTTCACCGGGCTCAGCGAGGCCTATCTCGACCGTGCCAACCTCCGCGTCAGCCCCGATCGTTTCTACAAGGAACTGCTGCGCGATCGCGGCACCACCGTTGGCCGGCTCGACGCGCGCTATCTCGGCATCGACCGTGACAACGCCGGCGAAGGCCCCGACAACGACCCGAGCTTTTATGGTATCGACGCCAGCTACACCGCCGCGATCAACAGCTGGGCCCGCGACGGCCTCGGCTACAGGACCGACCGCCAATATGTCACCATCGGCAGCGTCGGCGCGTGGGACTGGAAGCTCGGCAGCGGCCGCGACGACACCACCTATGTCAACGTCGCGCCGTACCTTTCGAAGGCGCTGCGCGAGAACAGCGGCATGAAGGTCTTCGTCGGCCAGGGCTATTATGATTTCGCCACGCCGTTCTTCGGCGCCGAACAGTCGCTGACGCGGCCGGGATTTCCGGCCGGGCGGGTGGAGTTCCATTACTACCAGGCCGGCCACATGATGTACGTCCGCGGCGACGACCTGGCCAAGCTGTCGGCCGACATCCGGGGCTTCATCCAGCGCCAGCGCTGATGGCACGGTGGTGCCGCAGGGCAACGCCGCCAGCCCGAGTGTTACTGCCGTGTAATTATCACAAATCCGTCACGACGTCGTAACCATAGCGTCACGATCGCCCCATAGCAGCGCCTCAGCCGCGGCTGGTCGCGGATCGGGGATTTCCGAAATGATGATCAATGCCACCCGTCGTGCCCATGGCATGCGCGCCATCCTGCTTGCCGGCATCGCCCTGCAGGGCAATGTCGCCCGCGCCGCCGAAGCTGCCGTCGCTGAAGCCGACGAGATCATCGTCACCGCCAGCCGGCCGATCGCCGAATCCGAAGCCGCCGCGCTCGCCATCCAGCGAAAATCGGATTCGCTGATTTCGGTCGCTGCCTCCGATGCCGTCGGCCGCCTGCCCGACCAGAACATCGCCCAGGCCGCCGGGCGCCTGCCCGGTGTCGCCGTCCAGCGCGACCAGGGCCAGGCGCGCTATCTGTCGCTGCGCGGCGCGCCGATCAACTGGACGACCTTGTCGTTCGATGGTGTCAACGTCATCAGCCCCGAAGGCCGCGATTCGCGCTATGACAGCATCCCGTCGGCGATCGCCGCGCAGATCATCGTGCGCAAGGCGGTGACCCCCGATCTGACAGGCGAAACCGTCGCCGGCCAGATCGACATCCGCACCCGCTCGGCGCTCGATTACAAGGGCTTCCATGTCGCCGGCAAGGCCGGTGGCGGCTATGTCGAACTCGGCAGCCGCGAGGAATTCGAAGGCTCGCTGGTCGTCGCCAATCGCTGGAACACCGGGATGGGCGACATCGGCCTGCTCGTCTCGGGCTCCTATTACCAGCGCAACATGCTGACCGACAATTTCGAAACCGATTGGGAACAGGTTGCCCAGGACCAGCAGCCCGGCAACGGCGACCGCATCTGGGGGCGCGAGACCGAAAACAAGCTGTATCGCCTGACCCGCAAGAACTACAGCGTTTCGGGCCGGCTCGACTGGGAGCCGTCGGCCGGCAACCGCGTCTTCCTGTCGTCGATCTACACGGCGTTCACCGATGACGAGAACCGCGACAACTACATCTTCGATCTCGACGACCGGCAGGGCGACAACAACCGCGGCGCGGCGCCGTGCACGATCACGCCGAACAACCGCCCGACCAACACCGGCTATGCCGATGTCTGCATCGGCAACACGCCGTTCACCGGCACCGTTTATGGCGTCGACATCAACCAGCGCGCCACGCTGCGCGCCTTTCGCCAGACGATCCTCACCAACACGCTGGGCGGCGATCACGCCTGGGGCGATGGCTGGAAACTCGGCTGGCGGCTGAACTATTCGCGGTCGCAGGACGATCGCTCGGTAACCGGCGAAGCGCGTTTCGACAGCCCGTCGACGCGCAACCTGCGCCCCACCGTCGCCTATGATTTCACTGACCCGCAGCTGGCCCGGCTGCAGCTGTTCCGCACCATCACCAACAGCAACCCGACGACTTATCAGGCCGGCGCACCGGTGCGGAACATCGATGATTTCGTGCGGCCGCTGTCGTCGCTGACGTCGCTCGACGCGGTCGACACCACCAATGCCTATACCGCCAAGTTCCAGCTGTCGAAGGACACCGACCTGTTCGGCGGCGACACCACCATCGCCATCGGTGGCCAGTTCGACCAGCGTACCAAGGAAGCGGTCGAAAACCAGCTGGTGCTCAACACCGCGACGCAATTTGCCGCCGCCGGTATCCCGACGACCTTCACACCCGACTGGTCGCTCGACGGCGGCTTCCGCGGCAAGGTCCCGCTGGCCTATGATTTCCGCTATTTCAGCACCGAAAAGATGAAGCAGTACGTCAAGGCGGCACAGGGGATCGCCAGCTACAACCCCGTCAACGGCAATTTCTACAACGTCCGCGAACAGGTCTATGCCGGCTATGCCATGGCGACGTCGCGGTTCGACTGGGGCAGCATCCTCGGCGGTGTCCGCGTCGAGCATATCAAGAACCGCGGCACCGCCTTTGCCACGATCAACGGCGCCAGTTCGCTGCTGACGGTCGAAAACAGCACGACGCTGGCCTTCCCCAGCCTGCACATCAACTACAATGTCGACGACACCAAGAAGCTGCGGCTGTCGTTCACCAGCGGTGCCGCGCGCGCCGACTATGACCAGCTGCGCCCCAATTTGATCATCAACGACCCCAACCAGACAATTTCCGGCGGCAATCCCTTTGCCAAGCCCGAACGCGCCTATGGCGTCGACGCCTATTTCGAATGGTACACCCAGCCGCAGGGTTTCGTGTCGATCGGCGTGTTCTACAAAAAACTGAAGGACGTGCTGTTCGACGACAGCCGCACCGTCGGCAGCAATGCGCTCGACAGCGGCGGCGTCGACCGCTCGCAATATACGCTCAACACGCTGGTCAATGGCGGCGACGGCTCGATCTATGGCATCGAGGCGGCGTTCCAGCAGCAGCTCGAGCCCTATGCCGAAGGCCTGGGCCTGCCGGCCTGGATGGGCGGTTTCGGCATCACCACCAATTTGACGCTCAACCGCAGCGAAGCGACCCCGCCGTCGGGGATCGAGGTCCGCCTGCCCGGCACGTCGGACACCGTCTTCAACATCGGCGGCTATTACGAAAAATACGGCCTGTCGCTGCGCCTGCAATATCAGGTCCGCACCGATTGGCTCGATTCGCTCGGCGCCGCGGCCGATGGCGGCAACCAGTTCTGGGCGACCGACAGCGAGCTCGACTTTTCGGCGCGCTATGCCGTCACGCCGAACTTCGAGGTCTATTTCGACGCATCCAACCTCATCAACCAGCCCGGCCGTCGCTTTGTCCGCGATTCGCGCTATACGATCGAATGGGAACGGTTTGGCCGCCGCTTCACCGGCGGCGCGAGGGTGAACTTCTGATCATGAAAGCCACGATCGCCGGCCTTGCGACGCTGTTGCTGGCCGGCTGCGCGACCACCGGCCAGCAGGCGGCGGCGCCCCAGCAAGGAGACATCGGCTTCCTGGCGTTCGGCGACCATGGCTACAGCCTCGACTATCTCGATGCCGACGACCTGGCGCCGCGCAGCCAGGCCGATTATGTCGCCGCCGCCCGCGCCAAATGGTTGAAGGAAAAGCGCCCGGCGGCCGAGTTCACGCCGGGGGCCATCGCACTGGTCAACGGCAATCCCGTCCCCGCCAGCGGCATGATGCCGGTCGCCAATGCGATGACGTCGTGGTGCAGGACCGCCAGCTGCCGGTTCGGCGTCATGCTGGGCGACAATATCTACCCCGATGGCCCGACCATGGGCGCCGATGGCCGCGACGACGCGCGGCGTTTCCAGGACATTTTCGTCACGCCCTACGGCCGGTTCGGCTGGGGCCAGCCCGATTTCCGGATCTACGCCGTGCTCGGCAATCACGACTGGCACACATCGCGCGCCGCTGCCCTGTCCGAAGTCGCCTTCCTCACAAAGACCCGGCCCTTCTACATGGACGGCATCAGCTATACCGTGCAGCCGCCGCCGGCCAGGGGTGAAGTCGAGGTGTTCGCGCTCGACACCCATGTGCTGCTCGCCGGCGAAAAGGTGCTCGACGACAAGCTTGCCGACGACGGCAGCGAAGTCGCGACAACGACCTACGACACCTCCGAACCCTGGGCGGTGCCGGCGACGCCCGCCGAACGCGCGATGGTCGCCGACCTCGAACGCCGGCTGAAGGCTTCGACCGCCAAATGGAAGATCGTCATCGGCCATCATCCTTTGTGGTCGTCGTCGGGCGGCAAGTTCCAGCAATCGCGCAGCCTGCGCGCCGCGCTGCTGCCGGTGCTGTGCCGCAATGCCGACCTGTATTTCGCCGGCCACGAGCATACGCTCGAGCTGGCGACCGATGATTGCAGCACCGCCGTGCCCGGCGCCAGCCTGCCGCCGATGCCCGCCATCGTCACCGGTGCCGCCGGCAAGCAGCGCCCGCTCAACACCGCTTTCATGGCGCACCAGGCGCGCAACAACCCGCAATACCGGTCGATCTTCGCCCGCGGCATGGTCTGGGGCTTTGCCCATGTGCAATTGACCGGCGACACCGCGGCGGTGACACTGGTCGGGCTGAAGTCCGACCGCGACGACAGCAGCGAGGTCATCGCGCGGCATGATTTCAAGCGGCGCTCGGGGGTGTTGCGGTAGCGTTTACCGTCACCCCGGCGAAGGCCGGGGCCCATAAACCACGCTCTCACCCGCGCGAGCGCCGCCTGCGGCCAAGCTTGCGGTTTATGGGCCCCGGCCTGCGCCGGGGTGACAGGCGCGCTTATCCCCTCGGCTTCACACGCAGCGTCGGCGCCGCCGCCGCCGGGTCCTCGGGCCAGGGGTGCCGCGGGTACCGCCCGCGCAGGTCCT
>JANOCM010000437.1:0-5002 GCA_031412175.1 Alphaproteobacteria bacterium | reverse complement strand
ATCGCCGATGCGCTGACGAAATGGGCGCTCGACACCGCCCGCAGCCGCGGTGCGAAGGAGATCTGGCTGTCGGTTTTCAGCGAAAATCACCGCGCGCGGCGCTTCTACGCCCGTCACGGCTTTACCGAAATCGCACCCTACAAGTTCATGGTCGGCGATCAGGCCGATGAGGATGTGCTGTGCCGGGCGACCCTGTGACCATCCCGTTCGTCACCGCGCCCGGGCTTGGCGTCCGCCACGGCTTCGTCGGCCGCCAGGGCGGGGTGTCGGATGGCATCTTCGCCAGCCTCAACGTCGGGCTGGGATCATCGGATTTCGCCGAAAATGTCCGCGAAAACCGCCGTCGCGCTACCGAAGCCGTGGCACCGGGCGCGACTTTGGTAACGCTCCACCAGGTCCATAGCGCCACCGTCATCCCCGTCACCGCAGTCTATCCCGACGCCGATCGCCCCCACGCCGACGCCATGGTCACCGCGACTCCCGCGCTGGCGCTGGGCATTCTCACCGCCGATTGTGCGCCGATCCTGCTCGCCGATGCCACCGCCGGGGTCATTGGCGCGGCGCATTCGGGGTGGAAAGGCGCCCTCGACGACATCGCCGGCGCCACCGTAACCGCAATGACAGCGCTCGGCGCCCGCCGCGAGCACATCGTCGCCGGCATCGGGCCCTGCATCGCCCGCGCCAGCTACGAGGTCGACGCCGGCTTCCGCGACCGCTTTCTCGCCCAGGACGCCGCCCATGACGGCCATTTTGCCCGCGGCCGCGGCGATCGTTTCCAGTTCGATCTCGAAGGTTTCGTCGCGATGCGCCTCGCCAATGCCGGTATTCGCACCGTGATTGCGACGGGAATCGACACCTATCCTGACGACGGCCGCTGGTTCAGCTATCGTCGCACCACGCATCGCGCCGAACCCGACTATGGTCGACAGGTGTCGATCATCGCGCTGTGAACCGCAGGGAAACCGCCATGTCGCTCGCGCTCTATGCTCATCCCTTCTCGTCCTACTGCCAGAAGGTGCTGATTGCGCTCTACGAGAATGAATTGCCGTTCGAATATCGCCATCTCGAAGCGCCCGGCGTCGCTGAAGCCATGAAGCAGCACTGGCCGATCGGCCGCTTTCCGGTGCTGGTCGACAATGGCCGGGCCGTCGCCGAATCGACGATCATCATCGAATATCTCGAACTCACCCACCCCGGCCCGGTGCGACTGATCCCCGCCGACCCGGAAACCGCGCTGGAAGTGCGCTTTCTCGACCGGTTTTTCGACAATCATGTGATGACGCCGATGAGCGCGCCCGTCATCGAAGCGCTGCGCGGCGCCGATGGCCGCAAGGACACCGCCCTAGCCGAGGCCGCAATCGCGATCGATACCGCCTATGCCTGGCTCGAAACCCGCCTCGCCGGCCGCAGCTGGGCGGCGGGCGACAGCTTCAGCCTTGCCGATTGCGCCGCCGCACCGTCGCTGTTCTACGCCGATTGGGTGCACCCGATCGGCGATTTTCCGGCCGTCCGCGCCTATCGCAGCCGGCTGCTGGCGCGGCCATCCTTCGCCCGCGCCGTCGAGGAAGCGCGGCAGTACCGCCACTATTTCCCGCTCGGCGCCCCCGACCGCGATTGAATCACGCGGTTTCGGCCGCCAGCCGCTCGAAAACGCCGCGCACCTCGGCCGGCGTCGCGCGCTCTACAGCGCCATTCGCCACCTCGGCAGCGCTCCACATCCAGCTTCTTGCCGGGTCGTCACGCATCGACCAGGCCGGGAACATCCGCTCGGCCACCGCCGCCTTGACGATCGGCGTCACCTGCAAATGCCGGTCATCGCGGGCGATCCGAGCAAAGGTCGCATCGATCGCCGCCGCCGGTCCTTCGATCAGCTGCAGATACAGGTCGGCACGCACGATCAACGCGCCCGTAAGCCCATCGCGCGGATTGTTGCGCCGCGCCTGCAACAGGATGCCGTCGAGCATGGCGTCGTCGAAACCGAACGGCTGCGACCAGTAGATCAGTTGTGTCAGGCTCATGGTGTCTCCCCGGCGCCGTCATCATGACCGACTGCCGACCGGCTGTCGCGGCCTGTTTCCTGCACCTTGTCAGCGCGTCAGCCCTTCGTCGCGGTAGAAATCGGCCAGCGCCCGCGGGCTTGACAGCCGCACCACCGGCAGGTCGATGCCGGCCAGCCTTGCCTCATAACCGCGCCAGCTGGCGGGGCCGGCGACAAGGATATGGTGCAGCATTTCCCATTTGATGCGTTCGCCGCCACCCTCCAGGCTGCCGGCGCGGTCGGTTTCGAACCAGGTCCGCCGCAGATAGCGCAGCAGGCTGGTGGGCGCCCCGACATCGAGCAGGATCAGCCCGGTGGCGCGCTGCAGGCGCTGCGGCAGGCAGACGCGATATTTGCCGTCCATCACCCAGCGCTCGCCGGCGATCGCCGCGTCGTGGAGCGCGATGAATTCGGGCAGCGGGCGCGGCTCCCAATCGGTATGCGGCCGGTGATGGAGCTGATCGAGGTGCACGACCGGCAGGGCGTGCGCCCGCCCGATCGCCCGCGCCAGCGTGGATTTGCCGCTGTTCGATGGCCCCATGATGCAGATGCGCGGGCCGAGTCCGGTGAGTGCGAGACGCATCGTCAGCCGCGCTTGCCGGGTGCGTCCGGGGTGCCGATGCGGCTGCCGAGCGCCGCTGCCAGGCTGGTGGTGGCACTGCCCGGCTTCAGCGGCACCGGCTGGCCGGGGGCCGGCGCCCAGCCGGCGATATGGATGATTTCCACCGTCACCGCCGTCTTGCCGCCCTCCGCCCGGTCGGCGAATCGCGCTGCCGCATCGGCGAGAACATCACGCCGCAGTGGCGATCGCGACGCCAGCGGCGACCGCGCGCCCATCGCGGCCAGGTCGTCGAACACCCCGAAGATCGACGCATAACGCACCGTCAGCCGTTCGACATCGGCGACCGGCATGGCAAAGCCGGCGCGCTGCAGCAGCCCGGCCGCCGCCTGCGCCTCGACCATCGGCGCAACCCGCGCTGCCGCGCCGCCGGTCACCGCGATATCGGCGTCGAGCAGGTCCTGCCGCACCTCCACCAGCGTCGTGCCGCCCGCGAACGCCGCGACGAACAGGCCGTCCGGGCGCAGCACCCGCCGCACCTGGACCAGCGCGCCGGGCAGATCCGACACGCTGGCGAGGCCCCCGACTGACACGACGAGATCGAAACTGGCATCGGCAAAGGGCAACCGATCCTCATCGGCGACCAGCGTGGCACCATCGGGTGCCAGCCCCAGCCGCACCGCACCCGGCCACACCAGCGCCGGCCCGCCGAGATCGAGCACATCGGCAAAATCGCGCGCCACCCCGGCGACCCGCGCCCGCACCTCATCGGCCATCGCCGCGTGCAGGAAATCGGCGCGGCCAAAGCCCGCCAATGCCCTCATATGGCGGCGGCGGCGCAGCGCCCGGTCGAACGGTTCGGCGGTCATCCGCTGCCCATAGGGCAAGCCGCGCCGACAGGAAACGCTGGCGGCGGCATCGTTACGGCCTAGACTATGCCGCATGGCCAGCGCGTTCCTCGCCCCGCTGCAAGCGATCGTCGACCTGGTGCTGCCGCCGCGCTGCCCCGGCTGCCGGGCGATCGTTGCCGATGATGGCCGTTTCTGCGTCACCTGCTGGCAGCAACTGCAGTTCATCACCGCGCCGTTCTGCGCGCGCTGCGGCACGCCGTTCGAACACGACATGGGCGCTGCCGCCGAATGCGGAACCTGCCTCGCCGAACCGCCGCGCTATACCGCTGCGCGCGCTGCGCTCGTCTATGGCGGCCCGGCGCGCAAGGTGTTGCTGGCGCTGAAGCACGGCGACCGCCAGCATCTGGCGCGCGTCATGGCGCCGCATATGGCGCGCGCCGCCAGCACCATCCTGACGCCCGACAGCCTGATCGTGCCGGTGCCGCTGCACCGCTGGCGGCTGTGGCGGCGCGGATTCAACCAGGCGGCGCTGCTGGCGCAGGCCATCGCGCAACTGACCGGCACCGCCATTGCCATCGATGCGCTGCAGCGCGTCAAGCCGACGCCGGCGAGCAAGAACATGGGGCGCAAGGCGCGCGCCGCCAATGTACGCGGCGCGTTTCGCGTGCCCGACCGGAACCGCGTCGCCGGGCGCCGCATTGTGCTGGTAGACGATGTGATGACCAGCGGCGCCACCGCCGATGCCTGTGCGCGACTGCTGCGCCGCGCCGGTGCCCGGGATGTCCACGTATTGACCTTTGCGCGCGCTGTGCGCGAAGCTGAACCCATCAGGCGGGCGCTAGCCGCCGACCCGGAGTGAGTGATGAGCAAGATCGAGATCTACACCAAGTTCCTCTGCCCCTATTGCACCCGCGCCAAGGCGCTGCTGACGCAAAAGGGCGTGGCGTTCGAAGAACACGACATCTCGATGGGCGGGCCGCTGCGCGCTGAGATGCTCGCGCGTTCGGGCGGCCGGATGACCGTGCCGCAGGTGTTCATCAACGACCAGCATATCGGCGGCAGCGATGAACTGGCGGCGCTCGACCGTGCCGGCAAGCTCGATCCGCTTTTGACCGCATGACCCTGCGCCTCGGCATCGTCCAGACAACGACCGGAATCGACCCGGCGGCCGAGGCCGTGGCACTGGCGGCCGCCATCGCCGTTCTCGCCGGCCAGGGCGCACTGATCGTCTTCACGCCCGAAATGAGCGGCTACCTCGACAAGGACCGCCGGCGCGCCAAGGGCAATGTCGTCGGTGAAGACGCCGATGTCGTGCTCGCCGCCGTCCGCGCCGCGGCACGCGCCAACAGCGTCTGGGCGCATCTCGGCAGCCTGGCGCTGGCGGTGGGGAGCGACCTGTTCGCCAATCGCGGCTTCCTGATCGACGATAGCGGCGAAATCCGCGCGCGCTATGACAAGATCCACCTGTTCGACGTCCAGCTGCCGGGCGGTGAATCCTATCGCGAATCGGCCGCCTACAGCCCCGGCGAACAGGCCGTCGTGGTGGAAACGCCC
>JANOCM010000436.1:0-2385 GCA_031412175.1 Alphaproteobacteria bacterium | reverse complement strand
TGAAACCAGGTGCCGTCGGCGGCGATGCGCATGTACGACGGGCCGCAGTGCGTCGGGTGCCACAGATGCACCGGCGGCAGCTTTGCACTGCCGAGCAGCGCCGCCAGCTCGGCCGGGGTGCGGCCGGCGGAATCGGTGGTGGGCGTGGTCATGCGCTGTCCTTAGCCCGGACCAGCACCCGTTGAAACTACTTCCCCCCTGCGGGGAGGGCGACTTGGCGCCAGCCGAGCGAGGTGGGGGTTCATGCGCTTCAAAGCGAGGGGCCCCCACCCCGCTCGCGTTCCGCGATTCGCCCTCCCCGCAAGGGGGAGGGAGGGCGCTCAGGCCGCGCGTCGAACCCCGTCCCCGGCTTCGACCCAGGCGATCGCCGGCAGCGCTGCGGCATCGCCGCGCAGCAGCAGCCGGGCACGATCGACCGCGCCGGGCAGCATCCAGGCACCTGTTGCCGCTGCCGAAAAGCCGAAACGGCCGTAAAAGGGCGCATCGCCGATCAGCAGCACCGGGGCGGCAGCTTGGGCGTCGACCGCGGCAACGGCCGCCTGCATTAACCGTGTGGCAATCCCCTGCCCCTGGCAATCG
Source organism: Alphaproteobacteria bacterium (assembly GCA_031412175.1). Taxonomy (GTDB): domain Bacteria; phylum Pseudomonadota; class Alphaproteobacteria; order Sphingomonadales; family Sphingomonadaceae; genus Sandarakinorhabdus. The sequence continues at coordinate 1,806 of JANOCM010000436.1, read as the reverse complement.
GCTGCGGTCGCCACCGGACCGAGGAGGGTCAGCGGCAGGATCGCGCCGGCAGCCGACCGCAACTGCAGCGGCCAGCACTGCACCGAACCGACCAGCCGGTCGCCATCGCGCGCGACGAACGACAGCGCCCCATCGGGCGACGCGCCGTCGCGCAGCCGATAGGCGGTGCGGTTGCGCCGGGCCGGGCCGAAGCGATCGTCGAGCAGGGCATCGATGGCGGGCAGGTCAGCGGCCTGCGCGGGCAATATCTGGATCAAGGGGAGAGGAACTTTCCGAAGCGCTACGAAGGGGAAACGCCCGGCCACCCGATCGGTGGCAGGCGGTCAGCCTCATCGGCTCATCGGAACGGTCGTCATCATGATGGCCTGGCCAATATCATGCGCGAACTTGCGGCGCAATGAACGGTCACTTCCCCTGCCGCGGCAGGAAGCGCCCGGCCCACGCCCGCGTCCGCTTGCCGGCGACCAGCACCGGCGTGCCGTTGACCCAGACGCGATCGACCCCGGTGGCGAGCGCATTGGCATTCTTCACGTCGCTATGATCGGTAATCGTAGCCGGGTCGAACAGCACCAGGTCGGCCATCGCGCCGGGGCGGATGACGCCGCGATCGGCAAAGCCCATGTGCGCCGCCGACAGGCCGGTCATCTTGTGCACCGCTTCCGCCAGGGTCAGCCGGTGCTGTTCGCGGACATAGAGGCGGAAGATCTTGGCGAACGACCCGGCGTTGCGCGGATGGCGGCCCTGCATCAGCCCGTCGGAACAGATGTTGCTGTGCGGCCAGGCGATGAAATCGGCAACATCGGCCGCTGCCATCGAGGTGCCGATGACGCTTTCGACATCATCGACATCCGGATGGGCAGCGCTCCACGCTTCGGCCTCGCGGATCAGCGCCAGATAGGTGTCGTAGGGATCGGCCTTTCGCGCCGCGGCGACCTGGGCGATGGTCTGGCCAGCCAAGGCGGGTTCGGGGGCATAGGTGCCGAGCAACATGCCTTCGGGGGTGCTCAGCCTGGTGAGGGCGAACACCGCCGCCTCGCGATCCTGGAAATCGCGCTTCGGCAGCAGCACCGCCAGCGTCGATTGCCAATATTCGTACGGATAGACATCGGCGGTGACGTCGATCCCGGCGGCGCGCGCCTTGTCGAGCCTGGCGAGCACCGATTTCGCCTGCCCCCAGCGATCGACGATGGCGATCTTGAAGTGCGAAATCTGCACCGGCATGCGCGTCACCCGACCGATTTCGAGGAGTTCGTCGAGCGCCGCGTCGAGATGGACGTCCTCGCTGCGCATATGGCTGATGTAGCGGCCGCCAAAGCCCGCCGCGGTCTGTGCCAGCGCCAGCACCTCGGCCTTGTCGGAATAGATTGCCGGATCATATTCGAGGCCGGTCGACAGGCCGAGCGAGCCGGCGCGCATGTCGGCGGCGAGCAGATCCTGCATCGCCTTGACCTCCGCCGGGGTCGCCAGCCGCTTGAAATCCTTGCCCATCACCTTGGCGCGCAGGGCACCGTGGCCGGTGTGGCTGGCGATGTTGATGCTCGTCGGCGCGGCGGCATAGCGTTTCGCCAGGTCGGCAATGGGTCCATCGCTGAAGCCATCGGCACCGATGACGATGGTGGTGACGCCCTGCGCCAGCAGCGGCATCATGGTGCGTTCGGCGAAATTGCCGCGGTCGTGATGGCTGTGGGTGTCGATGAACCCCGGCGCGAGGGTGAGGCCATGCGCGTCGACGATGGTATCGCCCGGCGCCGGTTTCACGTCACCGACAGCGATGATGCGGTCGCCATCGATGCGGACGCTGCCGGG
>JANOCM010000435.1:0-1787 GCA_031412175.1 Alphaproteobacteria bacterium | reverse complement strand
AGCAGCGCCTGCAGTCGCGCTGTCTGTTCGCCGCCGGCATCATGCGCCAGATCGGCCATGTCCAGCTTGTAGATCCGCGCCAGCCGCAACAGCATGTCGGCGGTAAGCGGCCGCTGGTTGCGTTCGAGCAGCGCCACGTATGACGCCGAGATTTCGAGGTCGGCGGCCATGTTGGCCTGGGTCAGCCCGAGGTCGCGGCGCAAGCGGCGCAGGCGTGGCCCCATATAGACCGGGCGCTCGTTGGACACGGCTCGACTCCTGCACTTTGTGCTGTCCTTACAACATTACAAGGAAAGCCTGTAAAGTCTTACAGGTGAACTTCATGACGCCTTTGCGACAGCCGAAACCCCGCCTACGCGGCAGTGCAGCAATTGTCACAGCACGGGGTCGACCATGTCGTATCAGGATCATATCAACCAAGTGAGCAGCCTCATCGGCAAGCAGAAGGGCACATGGGACGGCATCAGCGCCGAATCGGTCGCGCGCATGCGCCTGCAGAACCGCTTCCAGAACGGCCTCGAGATCGCCAAATATACCGCCGCGATCATGCGCCGCGACATGGCCTCCTATGATGCCGATCCCGTCAATTACACCCAGTCGCTCGGCTGCTGGCACGGCTTCATCGGCCAGCAGAAGATGATCTCGATCAAGAAGCACTTCGGCTCGACCGAGCGCCGCTACCTCTATCTGTCGGGCTGGATGGTCGCCGCACTGCGCAGCGATTTCGGGCCGCTGCCCGACCAGTCGATGCACGAAAAGACCAGCGTTCCGGCGCTGATCGAGGAGCTCTACACCTTCCTGCGCCAGGCCGACGCCCGTGAGCTCGGCATGATGTTCCGCGACATCGATGCTGCCCGCGCCGCCGGCGACCAGCTGAAGGAAAAGCAGCTGCTCGCCGCGGTCGACAATTACCAGACGCATGTCGTGCCGATCATCGCCGACATCGACGCCGGCTTCGGCAATGCCGAGGCGACGTATCTGCTCGCCAAGAAGATGATCGAGGCCGGCGCCTGCGCGCTGCAGATCGAGAACCAGGTTTCCGATGAAAAGCAGTGCGGCCACCAGGATGGCAAGGTCACCGTGCCGCACGAGGACTTCCTCGCCAAGGTCCGCGCTTGCCGCTACGCCTTCCTCGAGCTCGGCATCGACGACGGCATCATCGTCACCCGCACCGACTCGCTCGGCGCCGGCCTGACCAAGCAGATCGCCGTGTCCAAGGTTCCCGGCGACATCGGCGACCAGTACAACAGCTTCCTCGATTGCGAGGAAATCGACCCGAGCACGGCGCGCAACGGTGATGTCATCATCAATCGCGACGGCAAGCTGCTGCGGCCCAAGCGCCTGCCGTCGAACCTGTTCCAGTTCCGGGCAGGGTCAGGCGAGGACCGCTGCGTGCTCGATTGCATCACCAGCTTGCAGAACGGCGCCGACCTGCTGTGGATCGAAACCGAAAAGCCGCACATCGAACAGATCGCCGGCATGGTCGACCGCATCCGCGAAGTCGTGCCCAATGCCAAGCTGGTCTACAACAACTCGCCGAGCTTCAACTGGACGCTGAATTTCCGTTGCCAAGTCTATGACGCCCGCGTTGCCGCCGGCGAGGACGTCAGCGCCTATGATCGCGCGCGGTTGATGAGCGTCGAATACGACACCACCGACCTCGCCATCGAAGCTGATGAGCGCATCCGCACCTTCCAGGCCGACAGCGCCAGCCGCGCCGGCATCTTCCACCATCTGATCACGCTGCCGACCTATCACACCGCGGCGCTGTCGACCGACAACCTCGC
>JANOCM010000434.1:0-3354 GCA_031412175.1 Alphaproteobacteria bacterium | reverse complement strand
TCGGCGCGCAATTCGGTGTCGAGGATGGCGATGGTGACCTTGACGCGTTCATTGGGGTTCTGCGCGGTCGAATACCAGTCGGTGATGATGACGCCGCCGTTGGAATCGACCTGCGCCAGCGGCATGAAGCCGATGGTGTCGAGCGAGGCGCGCCACAGATAGGCATTGACGCCGATGGTGGTCAGCCGCGCCGGCGCCTCGATGTTACGGGGCTTGTCCTTCTTGCCGCACGCCGCCAGCGGCGTCACCAACGCCAGACCGATCATCACAATTCCGACGCGACGCATCGACAACCCTTTTCAAACCAACATGTCGCACGGCTTATAGGCGCGGGCGGGCAGTTGCGCCAAGCCTTCAGAAACTTTGTGCGGAAGGTGCTGGAAATGGCCAAAACTGTGCACATCTAACCACAGTTGCGTGCAATTATCCTGATGGTTGGCCGTTAAGCGGTCATCGGGGTCTGGGCGGGATGGCAAGCCGCTGATAGGAACAAAGGCATGATTCGGGCAGTCGATTCGCTGGGGGCTGAAACCCCCGCCGCTGCACCCGCCGCCACCAGGGCGTTGCCGGGCGGGTTTTCGCGCGCGCTGATCCTGGTTGCCGCGATCGCCATTGCCAGCCCGGCCTTTGCTGCCAAAACCACCGGCAAGACCGTCGGCAAGCCGGAAAAGCAGCGCTTCAGCTTCGAAACACCGCTGACGCCGTTCCAGCCGCCCGTCACCGATGTGTCGCGGTTCAGCTTCACCGCGTCGGGTGCCAACGCCGCCACGGCGCGCCTGCAGACGGTCGAACGCGCCTTCCGCTTCACGCCGTCGGGGCAGAGCGACAATCGCAAGGCGCTGTCGCTCGGCGTTTCCACCCGCGTCGTCGCCGCCGCCGCCGATCATTCGCGTGCGGCGCCGCCGGCCGAGGCGATGGCCGCGCTGCCGACGGCCTATAATGTCGATGTGTCGCTCGCCTGGAAGGGTTTTGCCGTCAACACCGGTTATAGCAGCATGCAGCCTGCGGCGACGGCGTTGCTGTCGGGCGGCCGCCGCGATGCCGTCGACCTGGGTGTCAGCTATCGCGGCAAGAACTGGAAGACGAGCCTGATGGGCACCGCCGAACAGGGCTCGCTTCTGATGTATGCGCCGCTGGAACGCCGCTATTCGGTCGAACTGGGTGGCGCCTATCTGGTCGGGCCGCGCCTGTCGGTCACCGGCGGCGTCCGCTACAAGCTGGCGCCGATCGCGCCGTCGCTGCTTGATCCGGATCGTGCCGACCAGGCCGTGTATCTCGGCACCAACATCGCCTTCTGATCGTGATCGAAACCGGATCGGCCGCCGAACGGCTGGCGGCTGTGCGCGACAATCTCGCCCGCGCCGCGACGGTCGCCGGGCGTGATCCTGTCAGTATCGAGCTGATCGCCATCAGCAAGACCTGGGATGCGCACGCCATCCAGCCGCTGATCGACGCCGGCCAGCGCAGTTTCGGCGAAAATCGCGTCCAGGAGGCGGAAGGCAAATGGCCGGCGCTGGTCGCTGCGCACCCCGACATCCGCCTGCATCTCGTCGGCCAGCTGCAATCGAACAAGGCCGCAGAAGCGGTGGCGCTGTTCGATGTCATCCATTCGGTCGACCGGCCGTCGCTGGTGACGGCGCTGGGCAAGGCCATGGCCGCGGCGGGGCGGCACCTCGATTGCTATCTGCAGGTCAATATCGGTGCAGAGGCGCAAAAGGGCGGGTGCGCGATCGCCGAGATCCCGGCGCTGCTCGCCGCAGCGCGCGCGGCCGGGCTGCCGGTCATCGGCCTGATGTGCGTGCCGCCGGCCGAAATCGAGGCGGCGCCGTTCTTTGCGCTGCTGGCAAAGCTCGCCCGCGACAATGGCCTTGCCGGGCTCAGCATGGGCATGTCGGGCGATTATGAAACCGCCGCGCTGCTCGGGGCGACGGCAGTCCGGGTTGGCAGCGCGCTGTTCGGAGCGCGCTAGGGGTCGATTGCACTCTGGCTGAAGAGCTTCCGGCGGCTGGGGCCGTGGGCCCCAGACCCCATTCAGTATGGAATGCTGCGGCCAAAACCAACGAAATGGGGTTGGGGCCTGCGGCCCCAACCGCCGGAGGCCCTGTTTCAACGCAACTGAAACCGGTTCTAAAACGCCCAGTCGAGCAGCGACCAGCGCAGGATTGGCAGGCGCGGCAGTTCGATACTGATCTTGTCGCTCCGGGCTGGCGGAGCCGCAGGCGCGATGGGCAGCGGCGCGGCCGGGATCGCCACGGCGACAGGATCGGCCGGCGCCAGCACCGTTGCGGTTTCCAGCGTTGCCAGCGCGTTGTTGCCGGCCTGCCAGCGCTCGGCGGCGGCGAGCCAGTTTCCGAGCGCTGCCGGCCGTGGCGACTGGCGGCGCAGCACCGCCGCCGCGCCGGCAATATCGCCGCGCGCGAGCATCGCGCCGGCCTGTTCGACCGGCGTATCGGCGGCGGGCCGCGACACCGCGTCGGAGATCGTCATCGTCAGCGTGTCCCACCACGACAAGCGTGCGCCGTCGCTGGGGCGGCCGCCGATAGCCGGGCGCAGGCTGTTGAAATCACGGCGCAGCGACGACAGCGTGACCGGTGCCGAGCCCAGCGCCACGACCTGCTGCACCGCCTGCGGATAGCGCGCCTCGAACGACCGCCGCAGCACCGGATCGAGCCCGCCGAGCGGCCGGCCGGCGTCGATGGCACGGCGCACCAGCACCAGCGTCAACATGCCCTGGGCACGATCGGCAGCGGCGACAGCGACGGCGGTCGCGGCATCGCCGCGCGCCTTTTCCGCCGCAACGGTCGCCGACAGGCTGGCCATGTCGGCGGTCAGCCGGTCGATGCGTTCGGCATCGCGGGCGATCTGGTCGGTGCTGGTTTCGATCCGGGCTTCGGTGCGCGCCAGCCGCTCGACCGGCGCCGCGGCGGCGGCAATGCCGGATTGCGCCTCGAGCTGCGCCAGCCGCGCCTGCAAGGCCTTGAATTCGAACGGCTCGGCGGCGCGCGCGGGCACGATCGCTTCGGCAAAGGGCAGCCGCGCGCGCACCGTCGATTCGAACCACGGATTGGCGATCAGCCCGGCGGAAAACACGAACAGGCCGCCTGCAACCACCCAGGGCAGGCTGCTGCGCGGGCGCGATGTCTGCGTTGGCCGCGGCGTGCCCGACAGCCGCGCGCGCAGCCGCTCGGTAGCATCAAGGCTGGCGCGGTCGACTTCACCACGATCGAAGGGCGATTCCATGGGGTTCCTCTTGGCCCGCTTATTGGCACGAGATGCCGATGGCCGCCAGCAGCGCATCCTCATCGGGGGTTGGCGCCGCGACAGCCCGTGCCCACCCCGGGCCCGCGGCACCAA